>RGVP01000350.1 GCA_010027235.1 bacterium | reverse complement strand
GCGACCTCGCGCAGGTACTCGTAGGTGTGGGGCTTGGGCTGGATGGGATAGGTGTCGGGGTCCTCGACGAAGCCGTGCACCTTCAGCGACGCCACCTGCATCTCGACCGTGGGCGTCTTGCCCTGACCCATCACCAGCTGGCCTTCGGCCTCGATCGAGCAACCGGCGGTGAGCTTCAGCACCTCGTTGGCGTAGTTCGCCAGCGTGTTGGGCACCACAAGCTGCAGGGCGGCCTGGCAGGTGCCGTCCGAGACGTTCACGAAGCTCAGCCCGGCCTTCGAGTCGCGGCGGGTGCGCACCCATCCCTGCACGCGGGCGTTCTGGCCCACGGCGGCGGACGGGTTCTGGAGAATCTTGGCGACCGATGTGGCGGGGGGCATGCAGGCTCCTTCAAAGGGGGGTTCGCATCTTGAGGATCGGCGACCCAAAGGGCAACCCGGTCGAAATGGCAGCAGTTGGGCTCGTTCGTCGGATCGGGAATCGATCGAAGACCGCGATGCGAACCAGATCTCCATTTCGAGATCTGATTTCATCCTCAAACATGAGGTCACGATCGACCAAAATAACAACATATTCGAGCATATTGATTCATGATCGATACATATTCAAGCATTGAAACGCCTCCGATCTTCCGATCGTTCCACAGAAATGTTATCAGACATAAAGGTTCGTTTGGTACGCGAATTGCTTCAGACCGGGCTTCATGTTCGCGCGCAGGCTCCATCCCTTCCCCGGTGACCTCGGTTCTGCGACCGTTGGCTGGGTTTCGCCGAGCCAGCCACGACTGAACCTGCTGCTGAGCTACGGCGGCTGGCGCGATGACGCGCTTGAGCGGCAGCTTCCGCCGCTGCTTCGCCCGATGGGGGTGCACTGCCTCGAGGCGCGCACCGGCAACGAGGCGCAGGATCTGCTTCGCCGCGAGCGCATTCATGTCGCCGTGGTCGACGTGAGCGTGCCGATGGGCGATTCGGGCCTGAGCGCCGACGAGGCGGGCAGTCGCATCCTTCAGTTGCTGCGCCGCATGGACAACCCACCGCCCACCGTGGTCGTGCGGCCGCCGCAGGCGAGCCACCGCGACGCGGGCCGGGGGCTGCAGGCGATGCTCGCGCAAGGCGCCTTCGCCGTGCTCGATCGACCGTTTCCCGTCGAGTCCCTGCTGGAGACGCTGCGGCGCATCCTGCAGAGGCATTACGCAGGCACCTGGCCGACCGGCCCGGCGACCTGACTTCCACTTCCGTTTCTTCTCATTTCTCAGATCAAGGAGATCGCCATGAAGGTTCGACCGCTCGGAGACAAGATCCTGGTGAAGCGTGACGAGGCCGCGACCAAGACGGACAG
>RGVP01000349.1 GCA_010027235.1 bacterium | reverse complement strand
GTTTAAATCGCACGCCTGGAAAGCGTGTGTACGTTTCAAAGCGTACCGCGGGTTCGAATCCCGCTCTCTCCGCCAAAACAAGACCTTCAAACTCGCTCAGGCGAGTTACTTAGCGCACAGAGCCCCGCACCACGCGGGGCTTTTTGCTTTGGGCTCCTGACTGACCCCATGGCCACTCACCCCCTTAAACCGTCTCAAACCGCGTTTCGTCTCAGAACCTCCTGACTTTTTTGCCGTGGTACGGCGGGAGGGGGTTGGAGAAAAATCGGGGTTTTGGTGCCGTACCGATTAGCGGTTACCGCCCCAGGCGGGTGGAACTACACGATCTCCACGTAGCCGATCAATTCGGCTGAATAACTGCCATCGCCGTTCGCGGCTCCCTTGTGCCTCAGCTCCCGCTGCAGGGTCGGCTCAACTGCGTGGGTGAACAGGTCGTTCCGCTGCTCGGGGCGGAACAGGGGTGTGGCGGGCGGTGCTTGCAGGAACTTCTCGCATAGGCGCTCGACCGCCGGAACGCGCGTACCGTCCTGTTTGACAGCGATGGGCTGTACCACCACGCGACGTTCGCCCTTGCCAGTCGATGCCTCGACCATCCACAGCGACAGCAGTACCGGCTCGTCTAAGTCACCTGACACGGCGATCCCGACTTCCTCCGGTGGCACGCTGCGCCAGCGCCCTAACTCGTCCTGCACCAAAGGGTGATCCAAGCCCATCAGTTGTAGATCGTCCTGACTGGTCGCGGCTTCGCGGCTCAGGGTAAAGCGGGCGCGACGAGCGCCTTCGACGGTGACGAGGTCGTAGGTCGCTTCGTCCACCTTGATCAGCTTCTGTTGTCGATCCGTGACCGCCGCCGAAAGGAAGCGCACCAGCCGATCCAGGCTGGACGAGACGTCTGAGAAGGGCTTGTAGTCGTCGAGGCTGAAGCCTTCGAGGTCCTGGAACAGGTCGAACACCACCTGCCGCGCCTCGCGGGAGTTCGATAGCGCCGCCTCCAGTTCCACCTGCGTGCGTCTAAGCTCCGGGTCGGAAAGCGCCTCCTGGTACAGCCGGTCGTAGTTCAGGCGTTCCGACAACTGCCCAAGAATCTGCCCACGCAGGTCCTCCGCCACGTTGCCCTGATCGTCTACCTTGCCGACGGTGCGGGCGATCTCGGTGAGCTTTTCGTCAAGCAGCAGGAAGATGCGGCCTTCGATGGTGTCTGACAGCACGAGGTTGTAGACCTGCGCGGTATGGTTTTGGCCGTAGCGATGGATGCGCCCGATGCGCTGCTCCATGTCCATCGGATTCCATGGCAGGTCGAAATTGAACAAGACGCGTGCGAACTGCAGGTTGATGCCTTCGCGCCCGGCC
>RGVP01000348.1 GCA_010027235.1 bacterium | reverse complement strand
CGGCCGGGGCGTTCGCGTTTTGCGGCGCGTGTACGGCGTTTTGCGACAAGGGGTTGCGTGCGCGGAGGTCTCGCGTGGTGGGCCAGAGGCGAGGTGCGTTGGGTGCGCTGGCTGACCGCCGCGGGAGGTTCGGCGGATTGTCTCTCGGGGCATCGAGAGGCCCTTCCGGCGTCGAGTGTCTCTGTTTAACGCTCACGGGTGCGTCTATGTCTCTGAGGTCATAACCGCGATTTCGCGAAGGAGAGACATAACTGGAAGCGGCGAATCGAGGCGGGAGCGATCGGTGGGCGTTTGCCTCTCCGCGTCCGCAGTCGCTGTTGAACCGTGTTCGCCGAAGCAAAAGCCCCCCGGCGTGCGCCGAGGGGCTTGGGAGTGTGGCCCGCCGCGCGTCCGCGGCAGGAAGATGCGAATTGTTGAGGTGACTCAGGCCTTGCGGCGGCGGCCGCCGACCAGGCCTGCCGCGCCGAGCAACGCGATGGCTCCGGGGGTGGGGACCGCCGAGAGTTGCATGGTGGGCGTGAAGCCCGAGTACCAGGACCCCGTGGCACCCGTGGAGGAACTGCGCGCCCACGTTTCCCCTGACAGGTCGGCGCCGGTCTTGATCACCGAGGCGTCGAAATCCGAATCGGTGGGGCCGAATCCCGGCGCGGTGCCGTAGTTCCACAGGCCCAGGTTGAGGCTGTTGGCCACCGGGTTCTGGTTGCCGTCGTACGCGAGGCCCCAGTAGACCTGGTCAGGAAGCGAGCCAAGTCCGTCGAGGTTGAAGGTGATGTCGAAGAACGGACGCCACTGATACCCCACGGAACTCGGGCCGGAACTCGCTGGAGTGGCGAAACTCTGGGTCTTCGTCACAAGCAAATTGCCGATCGAGCCGTCGCTGTTGATGGAGTAGAAGTTGAGCGTGGCCGAGATGGTGCCTGCCACGGCACCTGAGGCGCTGCTGCCAGTGCGCATCTGGACCGTGGCAGACTGCACGTACCGATCGGTTCCTGCGAAGGCGACTTTGCCGCCCGCCTCGCTCTTTTGGTTCGCCCGGAATGCGGCGGAGGCGTGCGAGACGATGTTGTTGTTCCAGCCGCTTGTGGCGGTCGGACTCACGGTCCCGGCCTGGTACATCCAGGTGCTGTCATAGATCACCGCCGCATTCGCCGAACCCGCCACGGCCACTGCGGCCACGGCACTGCACATGCCAATGAGATTGCTACGCATCTGAAACATCCTCGGGGCATTGCCCCTGCTGAAGCCCACACTCCCGTGCGGGCACGTGACAGCCGAGTCCGTCGGCGAACGGCCTTCCTCCGGTGCCGCCTGAACATCGGGCGGCGATTCGTTGGTGAGCTGGTCGGTTGC
>RGVP01000347.1 GCA_010027235.1 bacterium | reverse complement strand
GCAAACAAATATTTAGTAAATAACTGTATAAAAGTTGGCTTGGATTATTTGCTGATCAGCATCAGAACGCCCACAGTTGTTAAATAAGTTTATAACAGGAATACATCATGTCACTGACTATCAAAGACCTTGTGATCAACAACGGGGCAACATTAAGCACTGGAAAAAAAATAGCCGGACAAAGCGCATACACCAGTCCTGGCACCTATAACTGGGTTGCGCCAGCTGGCGTTACCTCTGTTTCCATTGTTGCCATCGGTGGTGGTGGCGGCGGCGCAGCTTTGAATGGCAATGCTGGTGGTGCAGGCCCTGGTGGTGGCGGTGGTGGCCTACGCTATTACAATAACTTTTCAGTAACCCCCGGATCTTCTTATACTGTGGTGGTTGGCGCCGGTGGTGCGCCCGGAGACGGCCGTAATGGAGCTGCCAGCTCATTTAACGGTAATAGTTTGATTGCCCAGGGTGGTGCTGGTGGTGTAATGTTCGCCACCAACGGTGGTGCCGGTGGTGCCGGCAGTACTGTAGGCGGATCAATTGGCGGATTTGACGGCGGCCAGGGCGGTCACGTCCTTCTCCCAGAGAATGAAGGTGTGGTCCCACTGGGCGTCGAGCCAGCCGAGCAGCCGCCGCTTGATGAGCGCGAAGTCCACCACCCGGCCGACCTCGTCCACCTCGGTGCCGCCGCCGAGGGCCTCCACCTCGACCTCGACCCGGTAGTTGTGGCCGTGGAGAAAGGCGCAGCGGCCCTCGTGGCCGAGCAGGCGGTGGCCGGCGCAGAACCGCAGGCTGCGGACGAGCGACAAACGTGTGGCGGAGGGGGCGGGCATGGCGATGAAGCAGGAGGACTGGTGCTGAGCGGAACGTCAGCCGCGACCCGTAGGGTACGGCTTGGACACCGGTTTTTCCATCAGGCCGCGGGGGGCCCGCGGCCCGTCAGGGGGCGAGCCGTTCAAGCACCCACCCGCCGGCGGCGTCGCGGCGGAACCGGAGCCGATCGTGGAGCCGGCTGGGGCGGCCCTGCCAGAACTCGATCCGCTCGGGCACCACGCGGAAGCCGCCCCAGTGCTCCGGCCTTGGGATCGCGTGGTCGTCGGGATGCGCGGCGCGGAAGCGAGCGAAGAGATCCTCGAGCGCGGCGCGGTCGGCGATCACCGCGCTCTGCGGCGAACTCCACGCGCCGATCCGGGACGTGCTCGGCCGGCTCGTGAAGTAGGCGTCGCTCTCGGCGGCGGTGGTCTTCTCCACCCGGCCCTCGATCCGCACCTGCCGCTCGAGGGCCGCCCAGTGGAAGGTGAGCGCGGCATAGGGGTTGGCGGCCAGTTCCCGCCCCTTGTGGCTCGCGTAGTTCGT
>RGVP01000346.1 GCA_010027235.1 bacterium | reverse complement strand
TCTCCGACTCAGTCCTTCCCTGCCACTAAACAGAAAGTACAGAGCAGGCGAAGGCAGGTGAGGCCAGCATATATATGCCAACAGGCAAGGTTGCCGAGCTACTCAAAAATCGCGGAGAAGCAAAGTAATCATCACCTTTACTTAAATCGCAAGTTAGCATAAATTTTATTGAAAATTTTTGCCCTTCAAAAATGACATAAAAAATCCCCCGCCTTATCGGCGGAGGATTTCAAGCGAGGGAATTAGCTAAAAACCGCCTATCACTTAGATTCGGTAAATTCGGCGTCGATCACATCATCGCCAGCGGCGCTGGAGGCGGAAGCACCGGAGCCATTGGCGGCGGCCTCAGCCCCGGCGGCACCGGCCTGCTGATACACGGAGGCACCGGCGGCATAGAGGGCCTGTTGCAGCTGCTCCTGCACGGTCTTCATCGTGGCGTAGTCCTCCTTCTCCACCGCTTCCTTGAGCTGGCTGGCAAAGCCCTCCACCTTGCCCTTGTCATCGGCTGAGATCTTGTCACCCAATTCAGCGAGTTGCTTCTCGGATTGATACACCAAGGTTTCCGACTCGTTCTTCAGGTCGATCTTCTCGCGACGTTCCTTATCGGCGGAGGCATTGGTTTCGGCATCTTTGACCATCTTCTCCACTTCGGTGTCACTGAGGGTGGAGGCCCCGGTGATCGTTGATTACCTGGCCGACAGCTTCAAGGGCAACGAAGGCATTGACCTCCGCCAGGACAAGCAGGCGCTGCAACGGCTCACCGAAGCCGCTGAGAAGGCAAAGATCGAGCTGTCTAGCGCCACCCAGAGTGAAATCAACCTGCCCTTCATCACGGCCACGCCGGAAGGGCCCAAGCACCTGGATCTCACCCTCACCCGCGCCAAGTTTGAGGAGTTGGCCTCCAAGCTGATTGACCGCTGCCGCGTGCCGGTGGAGCAGGCGCTCAAGGACGCCAAGCTCTCCACCAGCGAGCTGGATGAGGTGGTGATGGTGGGGGGTTCCACCCGGATCCCCGCCGTGCTGGAACTGGTGAAGCGGATCACCGGCAAGGACCCCAACCAAACGGTGAACCCCGATGAGGTGGTGGCCGTTGGTGCCGCCATTCAGGGCGGGGTGCTGGCCGGTGAGGTCAAGGACATCCTGCTGTTGGATGTCACCCCGCTATCCCTGGGGGTGGAAACCCTCGGCGGCGTGATGACCAAGATGATCAGCCGCAACACCACCGTTCCCACCAAGAAGAGCGAAACCTATTCCACGGCGGTGGATGGTCAAACCAACGTGGAAATCCACGTGCTCCAAGGGGAGCGCGAGATGGCCACCGACAACAAGAGCCTCGGCACCTTCCGCCTC
>RGVP01000345.1 GCA_010027235.1 bacterium | reverse complement strand
ACTCCACCGACGGTGGCTCCACCTTCACGGCCGTTTCTCCGGCGGCCACCACCAGTCCCATCTCCATCACAGGTCTGAGCAACGGCACATCCTACAACGTGCAGATCCGGGCGGTGAACGCCGCGGGTGACGGCACGGCCACGGGAAGCACGGCCGCCACGCCAAGAACCACGCCAGGAGCGCCCACCGGGCTGAGCGTGACGCCGGGCAACGGGCAGCTTACCGCCTCGTTCACCGCCCCCGCCTCCAACGGCGGATCAACCATCACCAATTACGAGTATTCCACGAATGGCGGATCAAATTTCACCGCCGTCAGTCCCGCCTCAACCTCCACCAGCATTGTTATCCCCAGTTTGTCGAATGGAACGAGCTACAATGTGCAAGTCCGCGCGGTTAACGCGGCCGGCAGCGGCTCGGCAACAGCCAGCGTGGCGGCCACGCCGCGGACCACACCCGGAGCTCCTAGTATTACCTCGATCACTCCAGGGAACGGGCAGTTGAGCGTGGCCTTTAGTGCACCTGCCTCCAACGGTGGAGCTTCGATCACCAACTACCGGTACTCTCTCGATAATGGTGCGCTTGTCTCGGTGGGCTCCACTTCCTCGCCCTTCACGATCAGTGGCCTCAACAATGATCAGAGCTACGCTGTGCGCCTCTACGCCGTAAATTCGGCAGGCGACAGTGCGGCGAGCACGGCAGTCAACGGCACGCCGACTGCCCCGGCCTCGCCGACGGTGACGGTGAGCGGCCTTTCGGGGGCCTTGACCACCACCTACGGCACGGCGTCCGCGGAACGGACTTTCACGGTGAGCGGTTCCACGCTGTCCGGCAATCTTACGGTGACCGCCCCCACCGGGCTGGAAGTCTCCTCCACCTCCGGCGGGACCTTCACTGACTCACTCCTACTCACGGCCTCGAGCGGATCGGTTGCGAACACCACCGTCTATGTGCGGCTCAAGGCCTCCGCACTGGTGGCGGGCACCTACAATAACGTTTCCATCACGATCACCGGCGGCGGGGATGACAAATCGGTTTCCACTGCCACCGGTAACAGTGTGACAGCCAAAGCGCTGAATGTTTCGGGCGCTTCGGCGACGAGCCGAGATTATGACGGCACAACTGCGATCGCTGTCACTGGTGGCTCCCTCACCACGGGATCGGGTGCCGGACAAGTCCTTACCGAAGACGCGGCCAACGTGACCTTAGGCGGAAGCCCGAGCGGTACGGTTGCAAGTAAGAACGTCGGCACTAGCAAGGCTGTGACAGTGACGGGCTACTCGCTCAGCGGATCGGCGGCCGGCAACTACTCGGTCACCCAGCCCACGGGCTTGAGTGCCGACATCACGGCCAA
>RGVP01000344.1 GCA_010027235.1 bacterium | reverse complement strand
GCCCGACATCGACGAGACCACGTCGTTCCCGGTCGGCGCGTATCGGACCATGTCGACCGCGCTGACGGGCAGCGAGTGAGCCCCCACTGAGGCAGGCCCAGCGCCCATCGGACGTGGCCCGCAGCACCCCCCAGAACGCCTATCGGCGCGAGCAACAAGACGCGCTGATCAGGTCCCACCTGCCATTGGTCCGACGAATGGCGGGACATCTCGCCAGCCGTTTGCCGCCAAGCGTTGAGCTAGACGACCTCATGCAGTTTGGGTTGATGGGGCTTAACGATGCCCTGCAACGCTATCAAGCCCAAGAGGGCGTGCCCTTTGAGGTGTATGCACGCACCCGCATCCGCGGCGCCATGATCGACGGCCTGCGCCAGGCCGACCTCTTACCACGCCATGTCCGTGACCGCGTTCGCGAGGCCGAGGAGACCGTACGGCGCCTCTCACAGACCCTTGGGCGGGCGCCTGAAGATGGCGAGATTGCAGAAGCCATGTCTCTGAGCCTGGACGATTACCGAAGCCTGCTCGCCGACGCAGTCTCAATCCAGTATGGCGACGACGATCATGAGGGGGGCACCTCTGCGGCCGAACTCGTGCCGGATGAGGACACTCCACTGAGCCTGATTGAGCGTCGCGACGAGGCCAAAAAACTCGCCGATATGCTCAGGAAATTGCCCGAACGCGAGGCCATGATCATGGCTTTGCACTATCAGGAAGGACTGACCTTTCGCGAAGTCGCCAAGGTACTCGACCTGACCCCCGGGCGAATCTCGCAAATGCATACCCAGGCCATCGTGCGCCTTCGCGCCATGGCGCGTGACGACGGGATGGAACCCTGATGTTGCGCGATCACTCATGAAAATCTCGAGGATGACGGCATGAACAACTGCCCCACAACAACGAGCCAGACGCGATCAACTTTGAGTCACAGTCGCGAAGTTGATCAAGCGCAGAAAACCAAACGCGTCGGACGTAGAACAGCCTTACGCCGAGGCGTCGGAGTCGGCATCGTGGCTGCCATCGGGCTCTCTGGCGGTGCGGCGGCTCTATTTCCCGCCATCAGTTACGCGAGTCTTGACGCCGCCATGAAGGCGTGGGCTGCTGGCGATTATCACGCCGCGGCCAAACTACTTAAGCCCCGCGCCGACGAAGGCGACCCTGAGGCCCAGTTCAACCTCGGTCTTTACTATTTTCAGGGCTTGGGCGGCGATCGTAACTATGCTGAGGCCGCAAAACTTTTTCGAGGGGCGGCTGAGCAGGGGCATGTCATGGCTGCCAATAACCTGGGCGCAATGAACATGGATGGGCGCGGAATCCCGCGCAACTTGCCGGAAGCCTGGTTTTGGTTTGCCGTCGTCGCACATCGTGGCGATCAAGCTGGC
>RGVP01000343.1 GCA_010027235.1 bacterium | reverse complement strand
ACTTCGCTCGGCGTGAAGGGAGCTTCGCTATTTTGGGATTTCCCGCGTCTCGACATTGGCCGCATGGCACTCCGCCCTGCGGGAAAAATCCTGGATGGCACGATGCGCCAGGATTTGTGGAACGCGGAGATTACCGGCACCATCACCACCGATCTCGGTGAGTTGAAAATCCGCGCCTTCACTCCGCGCGACCGCATGGTCCAGATCATCCAAGTCAGTTCGACCGAGAAAACCTCCGATGGAAAACCCGCCGAATGGCAATGGGATTTCCGGCCCGGCAACCCCGCATCGCCGCGGGCGCAGTGTAACCCGAATTCAGGAGAAGCCGCCAAAGCCAAATACGTGACCAATCCGAATCCTGTTCTATCCGAAAAGGACGGCCTGCCGGTCTGCGTGCAGTCCCTATCAGCCGGCGGTGATTTCGCCACGGCATGGCTGGAAAAACGCGACAGCGGAGCGCGGGCATCCACCCTGTTCGTCGCCACCGCCAATGAAATCCCAGCCGCCGGGAAATCAGCCGAAGTCGCCGTGAAGGACCTGCGTGATGCGGAGTCGGCCGCATTTGACGGGATTCTATCGGCCCACCGCGCATGGTGGCACGGATTCTATCCGAACGCCTTCCTCACCATTCCGGAAGCGCGGATGGAGGCGTTCTACTGGATCCAGATTTACAAAATCGCCGCCGCCTCGCGCGAGGATGGCCCGGCGGTCGATCTGTTCGGCCCGTGGTTCCGCACCTCCATATGGCCGGGCATGTGGTGGAACCTCAACGTCCAGCTCACGTATTGGCCCGTCTATGCCGGCAACCGTCTGGAACTCGGCAAAAACTACCTCGATGTGGTGGACGCACACTTTGACGAACTGTTCGGCGGTCGCATCAACCACCCCGGGCTCGGCGACTGGGTATGGGCGATGCACAACTACTGGTGGCAGCTCCGCTTCGCCGGAAACTGGCCGGCGGTTCATGAAAAGTGGACGCCCAAGGCCAAGGCCGTGCTCGCCGGTTACCTGCCGCGTCTGAAGAAAAATGCCGAGGGCAAGCTCGAGCTCAACGCGATGGGCTCACCGGAATACCATGGCTTCAAAACCTTCCCGAATACCAACTACAACCTCGCCATGCTCCGCTGGCTGCTCAACTCCCTGCTCGAAGCCGACGCCCGCTCCGGCAAGCCCGCCGATCCCGCCGCCACCGAGTGGAAACGGATTCTCGCCGAGCTCATCCCTTACCCCGTCGATGACAACGGCCTGCGCATCGGCAGCGACCAGGCGGTGGACATGTCCCACCGGACTTTCTCGCCCAAGGCGACTCCTGGGCAAAAGCTATCAACGCGCTTAGGACTCAACGCGTGCCGCGTGGTCTACAGCGTCCCAAAACCGAACA
>RGVP01000342.1 GCA_010027235.1 bacterium | reverse complement strand
CCAGACCGGCGGCACCCTCGCGCCCGGCGACATCGGCTCCGCCGGTCGCACCGCGATCACTGGAGCATACTCGCTCGGCGCCGGCGCGACCCTCGCCATCGAGCTCGGCGGCCCTACTGCAGCCACCGGGTTCCAGAGCGCCGGCGCCCACGATCAACTGACCGTTTACGGAACCACCACCCTCGCCGGTAATCTGAATCTCACCCTGCTTTCCGGTTACACTCCGTCTCCCGGCACGAATTTCGTCCTGATCAGCTCCACCGGCACCCTGTCCGGCGCCTTCGCCAACGTCGCCTTCGGCCAGCGCCTGACCACCACCGGGGGCGAAGGCAGTTTCTTGGTCAATAAAGTCGGCAACGTCGTGACGCTCTCCGCCTACCTCCCCACACCTCCTCCCTACACTCCGATCGAGGCTTGGCGCGTGTCCTACTTTGGTTCCCCTTCCAACGTCGGCTCCGCCGCCGACGTCTTTGACTATGACGGCGACGGCGTGCCCAACCTGCTTGAATACGCCCTCGGCACCACACCCACTGACGCCGGATCCGTCTCTCGCCCGACCGCCTCGGTTTCCACCTCAAACTCGTCTCTCCAACTTTCGTTTGTCCGCGCCCGGTCGGACGTGACCTACATCGTGGAGGCCACCTCCGACCTCACCCCGCCCGTCACCTGGTCCGCCCTCGCCACCAATCCCGGGGTCGTCGGCCAAACCGTCACCGTGACCGATTCCGTGACCCTCGGCGCCGCCAATCCCCGCCGCTACCTCCGGCTCCGCGTCACCTCGCCCTGAGTCTTTGCGCTACATTTAACCGTTGCAGGCGGGGTGGGAGTGGGTGAGCCTTCTCTACGCTGCCGCGTTGCGGGAATTCGCTCGCGACTACAGCTCGGAAATCGCTCGCCAGCCGGTGGGGGTTGTGGTGCTCGCCCGGCGGGTCGGTAACTCACGCCACGACGACGCCGACCGGCCCCTGCTGCGGCAGGCACTGGTGGACGCGGCGCAACTGATCCCCTTCGCCGTCAGTTTCAACGACCACCCGAGAAATGGGGCTGACACTCCATCCCCCACTGGGGGATGGAGTGTCTCGCGGGTTCTCGCCCCGCACCACTCCTCCGACGAGGCCGAGCTGGCGAAGCTGCAGGACAAGCCCTTGCCGCTGCCCACTGACGAGGCCTTCCGCCCCGCGGTGGAGGCCATGCGCTGACGGGTGGAGCGACTGGTGGCGTGAAGCCTGCCGAGGACGAACACGCAGAGCCGATTACAACCACTGTAAATCAATAAAACTTGGCCAGACTGTAATCGCCCGCTTCAGGTAGAACGATGCGACTGGCGGGTAGAACGATCTAGTGGCAAAATAGAAGGTCGTAGCGGCCGGATAGAATGACCTAGCGGCTGGATA
>RGVP01000341.1 GCA_010027235.1 bacterium | reverse complement strand
TGCGATGAGGATTCGTTTCATCTCACGCCACCTTTAGATAACGACCAGAGCCATCTTTCGGGCGAGCGTGTGCATACTTGGAAAGAGTGTCGAGCGACTTGTGTCCGAGGTTCTCCATAACCAGAGCAGGGGAGGCACCATTGTCGAGAGCGTGGGATGCGTGGGCGTGACGGAAAAAGTGCGGGGAGAATCTGGTTCCCTCGGTCTTTCCGTCCACAGAAAGTTTCACCCCTGCTTCGACTGCCCTCCGCTTACACACCCTCCACACTTGAACGGGCGAGAGAGGTTTCCCGTTGCGGGTGGAGAAGATGGTTTTCTCCTCGGAGCTATCCCCACGGAGAGCGAGAACCAGAGGAAGAATGTCGGTATCTATAAGAACTGTTCGGAGCTTCCCACCCTTGCCCAACACTTTGAGGAATCCACGCTCCCCATCGAGGGCGAGGTCTTTCCACTTTGCGTTGCAGAGTTCGGAGTTCCGCAACCCCGTCTTATAGAGAAGGGCGAGGAGGGCTTTCTCGAATGGGTTTTTCGTGAGGGCTAGGATGGTGAGGATTTCTCCCTCGGTAGAAATGCGTTGAGAGAGGTTGGTGTCCAAGTCTGGAAGTTCCACCACAGTCCCGACATTAAAGGGAAGATAGCCCGTGGACTTGGCGAAGGTGAGAAGGGACTTCAAAGCAGTTAAGGCTCGGCGTTGGCGGGGGATGGAGTAGTTCAGCCCGTTGCCCTCTGTCCCCTTCCCTAACTTGTCTCGGTAGTTGAGCAAGTCCTCCACCTTCAACTCGGCGAGTGGTAGGCCAACTTCTTTCCCGTAGAGTTCGATGTCGAAAAGATAAGCTCTCCGAGTGTGCGGAGACTTGAATCGTTGGAGCCAAGTCCGAGCCAGCTCTGAATCGTTACTCGCCCTAGTGGATGCCACTAGTGACGCTGGTGCTACAAGTTGGGCTAGTGCTTTGATGGAGTTGTTCATAGGTGTCCTTTCTTATGTTGTAAAGATAATCAGACATATCTTTACAAGGAAATGGGCAGTAGTGTCAATAGTTAAACTAGTGGCACTAGTGTGATAGTTCTTGACCTTGCGGGGTGTTGGCGGGAATTATCACGAGATGAGACAAAGCAGGAAGAGAGTGGTGTCGAGAGCCTATTCACCCCTCCCCTGCTTTGAGCCTATGATGAGCTTGGAGGAAGCGTGGTTAATTGAGACTGCCTCACGGATGCGAGGAGAAACGCCCGTCCAGTTTATGAAGGGGGCGGGTCTTGCCCTAGCAGTCTCCCTCCTAGATAACACTAGTGCCACAAGTGCCAGTAGTCCCACTTGTTTCCTGCCTACCCCAACTCCCCTGCTCCGTCCTAGAGGCGGGAAGGTTCGTGGGCAATAGTGCCACTAGCTTCACTAGTCCCCTTCCCCTTGC
>RGVP01000035.1 GCA_010027235.1 bacterium | reverse complement strand
GGGCGTAGCCGATCTGGCCGGCGAGGGCGATGGCCTCGTCCTCGTCGGGGCCGAGCGTGAGGTCGTAGCCATCGTCGGTGGTGAATTCCGCCTCGGTGCCATCGCCGTGCACGCCGACCCCGGCGAAGAGGCGCCCGTTTTTGTAAAGGGGAACGCCGCCCGGGGAGGCGCGCAGGCGGGTGAGCAGAATACGAGCGCCGGAGACGTCGCGGAAATAGTTGATGTCGGAATAAGCCAGGTTGGAGAAGCCGACGCCAACCAGGGGACCGGGAGGGCGGTTGCGGATGCCGGGCGGAAAATTCTCCTGAATGATGAAGCCGGCGGTGCGCGGAGTGAAGGCGTGCTCGTTGGAACTCAGGAAGACGGCGGTGCCGGCCTTGGCGACGGCTATGGCGCGTTCGTTGGCCGGAATTGAGCCGGTTCCGTCCGCGCGCCGCAGCAAGAGCACGCGGCCGTCGCGGTCCACGATGGCGATCACGGCCTTGGGGAAACGCTCCATCGCGCGGTCGGCGGCCTGTTGCTGTATTCGATCGAGGTCGGCGACGGTGTAGGCCGGGGGTAGAGTCGCCGGAGGATAGGCTCGGACCACCCCAGCGCCGAGAGTCGCGGCGACCAGAAAAAGACGGCGAAAGGACGCGAAAAGCGGGGACACGGAGAAAAGGGAAACAGGAAAGACGGGTGGCGTCGCCAAGCGTTCCTTGGTGTGGATTCGCCGCCGGTTTGCGGCAACCTCAAACATCCGTGAAAAAGAGGCTTTTACGTCACAGAAGCGACAAAGACACTTCCGTTATCTGCAAGCACATCACGGTAATTTTTAGCGTGCGCGAAGTGAATTCCTTAGCGCATATTGTGACGATCAAGCTGCCGGACCCGCGCAATAAAAAAGACGTTGGTTTTACGCGCGCCCGTTACCAAACCTTCCCTCGCCAACACCGCTCCGACACAGCTGGTTACCACTGATGCGGGGGCAGATATCTCGTTATACGCGGGCTAGGTCGGCGACCTCTTCTACTTCGTTATGCCGGACTTTTTTGCATTCTCGGCCGTAACCCTGCTTTTTATAGTAACTTTGGGAGTTCTGCCCTAGCCGATTCCTGTCGAAGGGGGGCTGGAACAAGTAACGCTAGCTCTCTTCTCGTAAGTTTCGCTGACCTCCTCCTTAGCTCTCGCGTAGGCAACGGTTTTGCCCCCTGAACGCCTCGTCATACTTCGGCTGCTTTCTCTGAATATGCTTAATTACTTACTTTCGCGGTGACTTTCTTTCGTGGCTCGCTCGTGTTCGTTGATTCGGGCAAACGTCACTTTTAGCATAGAACCCTTGGCTAATAAATCACAAAATGTTGATATAAAATGCATTCTACACTATTTCTAAAACTGGCTAGCCACGCAGGTTTAAGCAAAAAGATAATTTCTGCAAAATAGCATTTTTTCAGGATACGATTTCCGTCTTTTCCCTAGCTTCATTTTTCAGCTGCGGGGTTTTATTCTGCTTATTTGCGCTTTTTTTGCGAAGACGATTGATGGTGCCTTTTCGATTTTAGCGCGGGTATTTGAGCAACGCTATGTGCCTGTCATCCCAGCTAGGGGGTTGCTTATTCGCTAGTTTTTGTGGGGCTAGTTTTGGCCTAAGATCTATTTTGCATCTTTTGCATTATTTTTCCTGAGAATTATCTGGAAATAACGCGCGAAGGCGCTAGATTGAAATCTTGCTTCAAGTTAAGAACCCAAGCTACCGCCCTAAATTTCTCTCGCTTTATCCCCATAATGAAATCGTTACACTACCCCCGCCTATTGGTTAACACACGCAAACTAGCCTCTGCGTCGTCGGTTTTTCTGCCATTTCTGATTCTGTCTCCTAAGTTATCCGCGGCTACCATTCAGAAAGCCAACAACAGCACAGTTCTTAGCACTGGATCGAGTTGGACGGGTGGTAGTGCTCCAACTTCCTCTGACCTCGCTGGTTTTTCCTCTGCGATATCAGCAAGCGGCGCGACCACTACAATCGGCACAGGCGTGAGTTTCGCAGGCATATTGTTCTCCTCCAACCCGGCTAATAATATTGTCATAAACGCCGGCACGGCTGGGACATTGGCATTGGGTTCATCCGGCATCGATCTAAACGGTAGCACTCGTAGTTTAACCATTGGCTCTACGGTTAGTCTGGGTGCAAACCAGACTTGGAAAACAGGGTCAGCTACTTCCAACACTACACAGCTTTCAGTTACCGGCTTAATATCCGGTTCGGGTGCTTTAACGCTTGCCGGTGCAGCATCACCAACCAATCAGGCTGTTTTCTTGAGCAATGCTGGAAATACGTTCTCCGGGGGTGTAACCTTGAGTTCGGGAGGAGCTTTAAGAATTTCCAGCGCTGCTGCCACGGTTGCGTCCGGTGCGGTAACGGCCAGTGCAATCGGCACCGGGTCAATGACCATCAATGGCGGAACTATTTTTAGTGCGGGTGGTAGCATCGCCTCGAATGTAACCGTGAATTCGGATTTCACCGTAAATGTCGGAACTGTCGCAAATAACGGTAGGTTTACCGCTAATGGAGGCACTTGGGATTTGAGCGGTTCGACGCGAACGGTTTCTTTAGGTCGCTACGCTGCGGCTAGCTCGGTAATTGTCGGTGGTTTTGAGAGTTTTCGTTTTAACCTGCTCACAAACGCGCCTGCTATTCTAATTCAGAACGGCAACCTCCGTTTTGTGCGAGAGACTTCGCTTTCGCCTGCTGCAACCGACTATTCCAATATTACTTTCGGCACCGCGGTAAATTTTGCAAGTGGTGCAGGTTTTACTGTGGGTGACCACGTCTTGACCACTTTTTCTACTGGTAACCCATTTGGCACAACGGCGGGCGCGCAGCCGACTGTAACCGTGGAGAGTGGTGGCTACTTTAATCTTTCCGACGCTACCAATTCTCGTTCTCCCACGATCCGGAGTTTGTCTGGCGCCGGAAAAGTCACCAATTTTTCTAGTGCCACAGGCACCTCAACATTATCAATCAACCCAGTGTATGGTGACTCAACGACCTTCTCCGGAAATATCGCAGACGGTAGCGCCAACACTAGCGTTATAGCTGCTTCCGTTGGTTCTATTGCGATCACCAAGACTGGAGCCGGCACTCAGATCTTCTCTGGAAGCAATGCTTACACGGGTCCGACCACAATTAGCGCCGGAAAGTTGCTTATAAATGGGACGCACACGGTCGGCAGTGGTGTTACTGGTGCTTACAATGTGACTGGAGGTATCCTGGGTGGAACCGGCACGGTTGATTTATCCGCAAGCAACCTCGGCGTTACAGTTGCCAACGGGGCCCAATTGGAGGCAAACAGTGCCGACGGTCTATCGTTTATCCTTGGTAGCGGAACTCTTAATTTGAGCGCCGCTTTGGCTAGTGCTACTCCCTCTATGCTTTTTACCTTGGGCGCACCCGGCGGATCAGTTATAACTGCCTCTTCTGCCAGCATCGGGTCAGGAGCGCTAAACTTCGACGATTTCAGTTTCACTAAAGGTGAGGGTTTTGGCCCAGGTGCTTATGTGTTGTTTAACCTTACTTCAATTTCCGGGACACTTGGCTCTTCCCTTACAGGCACCGTAGATGGATTGAACAGCACGATAGGATTATCCGATAATAACATAATTCTTACAGTTGCTTCCGCCATCCCCGAGCCAAGTGCTTACTCGGCGGTTCTTGGCCTTGGTGGTATTGCCCTCGCCGCCACTCGCCGCCGTCGCCCGATGGTCTAAACAGTTGCATTAAATGGGTCGTCTGCGACAACTCTGAGCTTTCTTGCGGACTTTTATGTTTTATAAATCCTTGTCAATCAATGTCAAGCGTGGTTTTACCTTGATTGAGCTGCTGACCGTTATTGCAATCATCGGTATCCTCGCGGCCATCATCATTCCCACGGTTGGACTGGTGCGCAAACGGGCGGCTACCGCATCCGATACCTCCAACCTACGGCAGATCGGGACCGGCATCATGCTGCATGTTTCCGACAACAAAGGCTATTTGCCCAACGCGAGCATATTAATCGCGGGAACGTCAACCGGTTCAGGGCAGCCAGATCGTTGGACTTTTCAAGAAGCGGTCGATCGATACTTCGGCAAGGGGCCTAAATTTAACGCCTCATCGATTTATAATTGGTTGAGCCGAGGTAATATGTGGTATAGCCGCTACGCTGAAGCATCTCCCAGCTTCACTCCGCCCTCCGGCTACTTGCAGACTCAGCCCTTGGCTTACTCCTACAATCCCTACATTACCAATGCACGCTGGAAATCCCGCCTTGGTGCCGTGCCCACTCCCTCCCGCACAGTGATCGTGGGCGAGGTGAACAATTCTGGCGGCGCAATGAGCACCACGGTGGCCGCCGAGCTGATGTCGGATGTGGATACTAAGTATCGTGTGAGCAGAGACGGTAAGGCCCTTTATCTTTATTGCGACGGCCGGGTCGCGCTGCTTCCCGGTGACCTGAGCGAACCGGAACTCACCAAAACCGGCGCGCAGAACATCTGGCGTTGGTGGTAGTCTGCCCGACGGTCCCTCTCCACTTTTCTTATTCGAAAAATCACCTTCCTTGCGCGCCATGTTTGCCTTCCCCCAACGTCGTTACAGTTTGCACGCATTCACGTTGATTGAGTTGCTCACCGTCATCGCGATCATCGGCATTCTCGCCGCCATCATCATCCCCACCGTTGGCCGTGTCCGTGCCGCTGCCCGAATGACGACCGACATGTCCAATCTGCGCCAGATCGGCCAGGCCGCTGCCGGCTACGTATCCGACAACAAGGGCGCAATGCCCAATATGGTTTACAATGGCGCATTTATGGCCGGCGAACTTAATACAACCCCGTCCGCCGGCAATCCCCCACGGTTCCCTATTTACGAATCACTCGATCGCTATTTTACAAAGAAATCCGGTTTTAATGGCAGCGGCCAGTATCAGTGGAAAAAGCGCCCAGTCTGGTTCTCCGCCAGCGCGGTGCCTCCGGACGGTTTGATTTCTGACAACAGCCCCTACGGCGAATACATACACTTCTCGTTTAATCCTAACATATGGGCGGCCGGCGGCAAGTGGAGGGCGAGAACTTCTAATTGTCCGTCACCCAGTCGCGTTGTTCTTGCTGGCGAGACGAATGATCCTGCCGGGGTTGGAGATGCAGATTTTGATCCCAATACAGCAGCACCCGCCACAACAGGAGATATAGCCACTAAATATCGTATATCCCAGCCCGGTGGCAAGGCGCTCTATTTATACGCCGACTATCATGTGCAGTCTTTAGTTGGTAATCAGAACTACACCAACAATCCATCGCTTTGGCGCTGGTGGTAGGCACTTCCGCGGTGCCCCCCGAGTCAGTATCAGCCACTGTCCGCTGTCCAGACCAGTGGCTTAAATTAACGTCATGTCATTTCCACCTGACTATTCCTACCCTTGGCTACCCGATGAGGGCGATGGCACCTACCGCAATCCGGTGCTGCATGCCGATTATTCGGATCCTGACGTTATTCGCGTCGGGACCGAATATTGGATGACGGCATCCAGCTTTACCGCTACTCCTGGTCTGCCCTTATTGCGCTCAACCGACCTGATTAATTGGAAACTGGTCGGGCACGCCATTCGTCAGGTTCCACATCCTTCCTACGCAGCAGTCCGGCCCGGTTGCGGTGTATGGGCGCCTTCTTTGCGTGAACATGCCGGTCGTTTTTGGATATTTTTTCCGATGCCAGACGAGGGTATTTATGCGACCGTCGCTGACCATCCGGCCGGACCATGGGAGGAACCGTGGTTGGTGCAGGCCGCGGTTGGTTGGATAGACCCTTGCCCTTTCTGGGATGATGATGGCACCGCCTGGCTCTTTCATGCTTTCGCTAACTCTAGGGCAGGTAAACGCGATCGCTTGCATGTTCGTCCCATGTCTCCGGATGGCCGCACCTTGCTTGGGGAGGGGTTTGAGATTGTTTACGCCCCCCATCATCCATACCTCGAAGGTCCAAAAGTTCATAAACGAGACGGTTGGTATTATGTCATGGCTCCCGGAGGTGGCGTTCCTACGGGCTGGCAGGTTGCCTACCGTTCCAGGCGGCTCACGGGACCATATGAAGAGAGAATCGTGCTAGCGCGTGGATCGACTGCAATAAATGGTCCGCATCAAGGCGCATTTGTGGATACGCCGGACAACGACTGGTGGTTTGTCCATTTTCAAGATACAGGGCCTTTCGGGCGCATCACTCATCTTCAGCCGGTGCTTTGGCCAACCGGAGACGATTGGCCGCAGGTCGGTTTCATTTCAGTTCCAGATGCAGTCGGTGAACCTGTCTCTGGCACGAAAAGCGCGCTCCTTAAGCAGGGAGGTCCCCGTTTCGCGCCGGTCGATTCCGACGAGTTTGAGGCAGGATTTCTGGGGCCGCAATGGCAATGGCAGGCAAACCACAATCCCGCTTGGGCGGATTTCGTTGGTCGCCCAGGGTGGCTACGACTGTTGGCGATGGTCCCACATCCGGAAAAACTGGAGCTAACGCCGCACTTGCTCACGCAAAAGTTTCCGGCCCGTAGTTTTACGGTCGAGACAATGATTGAAATAACAGGATCGGTTTCCGCCGGTCTGGTTGTTACTGGAGGTGCATCCTCCGCGTGCTTGCAGCTTTGCTCGGTAACAACTGCGCGCCGCTTAGTTTACAGCATCGAAAACCGCCCGGTATTCGAGTGCGATGCGCCTGGGGTTCCGTCCCGGCTAAGGGTTACGGTCAATTCCAGCGGCGAGTGCACTTTCGCCTATGCTGACGCTTCCGGCGCGTATACGAATCTCGCCGAAATATTCACGGCACGTGAAGGGGGCTGGATGGGTGCCAAGGTCGGTCTTTTCGCCAATGGGGAGTCAGGGCACGCTGACTTTGACTATTTTCGCTTTCATGGCGCAACTCCTTCTAGCCGATGAAACAAGGGTCTGTCATTGCCCTAGTATTTTCTCCGGTCTGGCCAGCCTCTCCATTAATTCATTTTTTGGGGATAGTTCTCACCGTAGCCGGAGAAAATGACTGCAAGTTAGCATTTTTCTCCTTCGCTAGGACACGGGAAGGCGCATGGCTATGAATTCGCTTTCTTTAACCGCTACAGCTACTTCGGTTCTGCAAGGCAGGGCAATGTGCTTCCGCAACCCGATCTTACCTGGGTTCTATCCTGACCCGAGCGTCTGCCGTGTGGGCGCGGACTTCTACCTCGTCAACTCCAGCTTCGAGTATTTCCCCGGCGTTCCTATTTTCCATAGCCGTGATTTGGTCAACTGGCGCCAACTCGGCCACGTGCTTGACCGGCCTTCACAACTGGAAATTCCTGGCGTTGCGCCTTCAGACGGGATCTATGCCCCCACCATTCGTTATCACGCCGGCCGATTTTATCTGGCCACGACGGTGAATGTAACAGGGCGTGGATTTAGGAATTTTTTTGTAACCGCTGAAAATCCCGCCGGTCCCTGGTCCGATCCTATCTGGGTGAACCAGGGTGGCATCGATCCTTCGCTCTTTTTTGACGACGACGGCCGGGTATATTGGACCGGCAACGGCACCGGTTGGGCGGCCGTCCGTGGGCTTTACCAATCCGAGATTGATCCCGCCTCCGGCGCGCTTTTGTCCGAACCCCGCCTGATCTGGACGGGGTCGGGTGGAAGCTATCCGGAGGGACCGCATCTCTTTAAACGCGCCGGTTTTTACTATCTGATCGCCGCCGAGGGCGGCACCGCCGAGTGCCACATGGTCACCTGCGCGCGATCCCGCCAGCCCTTCGGGCCCTTCGAGCCGTGTTCCTTCAACCCGGTCCTCACCCAACGCAGCCGGATGAACGTAATTACTTCTACCGGCCATGCCGATTTTTTCCCCGATGCTGCAGGCAATTGGTGGGCAGTGTTTCTCGCCATCCGCTACGCCGAGCACGGTTTTCATCCGCTCGGTCGCGAGACCTGCCTCGCCCCAATCGAGTGGACCGCCGACGGTTGGCCTGTGGTTTACGGTGGCGCGCCCGTCTCCGAGCATATGGAGCTTGCCCGCGACCTGCCTGCCTGGCCGTTGCTGCCGGCGCCCCTCCGCGACGATTTTGACTCCTTCGCCCTCGGGCCGGAATGGGTCCGGTTACGTCTACCTAAATTTGAGGATTATTCACTGACGGAGCGTCCTGGTTGGCTGACCCTGCGTTGCGCCGCGTCAACTCTCGACGAACTCGCCAGCCCGGCGGCAGTGTTCCGCCGGCTGCGGCATTTTGAGGCGTCAGTTTGCGCCAAGCTCGATTTCGATCCTATCTCCGAAGGCGAAGAGGCTGGGCTGACTGTGCTGCTTGATCATCGCCACCACGCCGAGTTGGTCGTCGCTCGCCGAGGAGTGGTCCGGGTCGCGTTTGTCCGGCGACGAATCGGCTCGCTGGTCGGCGAGTCGGAGCCGCTCGAGCTAGCCCCGGGCGCGTTAGAAATTTCTGTAATTATAGATCGCGTGTTATGCCGTTTTTCCGCAACCGCCGCGGACGGAATGCCTCGGGAAATCGGCCGCCACGAAACCCGCTACCTCGCCACCGAGGTAGCCGGCGGCTATACCGGCGTGATGCTTGGCCTCTTCGCCTCGGGCCGTGGTGCCGACTCCGCCGTCTGCGCCGCCTTCGACTGGTTCAACTACGAGTCCCGCAACCCATGAACCTGACTCCCGACGTGCCTGCCTTCCGTGATCCAGACCTGCCGGTGGAGGTTCGCGTGGACGACCTCGTCGCACGTCTCACGATGGCGGAAAAGGTCGATCAACTCGGCATGGACACGCAGGGCGTGCCCCGTCTTGGCATTCCCGCCTACCAATGGTGGAACGAGGCCCTCCACGGCGTTGCGCGTAATGGCCTCGCCACCGTATTTCCCCAGGCTATCGCCCTTGCCGCCACCTGGAACCCGGCCCTCGTCCAGCGCATTGCCGATGCCATTTCTACCGAGGCCCGGGCCAAGCACCATGCCACCCTCCGCAAATCAAACGGCGCCTCACGGATCTACGAGGGCCTCACGCTTTGGTCTCCCAATATTAACATTTTTCGCGATCCTCGCTGGGGCCGGGGGCAGGAAACCTATGGGGAATGCCCTTTTCTCACTAGTCGTTTTGCGGTAGCTTTTTGCCAAGGACTACAGGGTAACGACCCGCGCTACCTCAAGACAGTCGCCACGGTGAAACACTTCGCGGTGCACAGTGGACCGGAGTCGGAGCGACACACCTTCGACGCCCGGCCCAAACCCCGCGATCTCTGGGAAACCTATCTGCCCGCCTTTGAAGCCGGCATCATTGAAGGCGGGGCCCAGTCGCTGATGTCGGTATACAACGCCGTGGACGGCGTTCCCGGCCCGGTAAATCGCCGCCTGCTGACCGAAATCCTCCGCGAACGCTGGGGTTTCCGCGGAGCGGTGGTGGGCGACGTCGATTGCGTGCACGATGTTCACGCCCATCACAAATTTACTCGCGACGCCGCCGAGTCCGCCTCGCTGGCGCTGCGTGCGGGTAACGACCTGTGCTCGGGCGCCACTTACGCCGCCCTGCCCGAGGCCCTTTCGCGCGGACTTTGTAGTGAAGCCGACCTCGATAACGCCTTGCGCCGGCTGTTGTGCCTGCGTTTTCGACTCGGCCAGTTTGATCCGCCGGAACGCGTTTCTTATGCCGCCATCCCCGAGTCGGCGAATGACTGCCCGGCACATGACGACCTCGCCCTTGAGGCCGCAAGACAGTCGCTCGTGTTGCTAAAAAATGACGGTGTTCTTCCGCTCGACTCTTCTCGCCTGCGCACGTTGGCGGTCATCGGGCCGGTTGCCGACGATCGATCGGCATTGTTGGGCAATTATGCCGGGACCCCGGCTCGTCCGGTCACGATTCTAGAAGGTTTGCGTCGCAAGCTTACACAGCTCGGCGTTGCTGTGGTGCACGAACCCGGTTGCGTTCTCGCATCTGGTTTTCCCGCCAACCAGTTTGCTTTTGGTCCAGGCCAATTGTTCAACGACGACTCCCGGTCTATGCCCGGGGTTCGTGGAGAATTTTGGCCCAATCCCGATCTTGCCGGTCCGCCTGACCACACGCGCTCTGACCCGCAGTTGGATCTGGAGTGGGACTATTATCATCCGCTGCCCCAGATCGCGGTGCGCAACGCCTCCGCCCGCTGGACTGGCGTGATGGTTCCACCCGTTACGGGTAGTTTCAAACTCGACCTTACCCTCGTGGGTGGTGCGCGCCTCTGGCTCGACGGCACGCTCGTGCTCGACGAATGGGGTGGGGGACCCTTCCGCATCCGCACCTTACAGGCTGATTTTGTTGCGGGCTTAGCAGTTGGGTTTCGCCTCGAGCTCACCCAAAATCAGTTCACGGCCAAGGCCCGTCTTGGCTGGCGCCTGCCCTATCCGCTCAGCGATTTAGAACGCGCCCTCGCCGCCGCGCAATCCGCCGACCACGTAGTGCTGGCGCTGGGCATCACCCCCGATTTGGAAGGTGAGGAAAACCCCTTCTCCTGCGAGGGCTTCATCAGCGGCGACCGGACCACCCTTTCTTTGCCCACGCCCCAGATCGAGTTATTGGATGCGGTTGCTGCCCTTGGTAAACCCGTGACAATGGTTTTAACTGGCGGGGCTGCCCTCGCCTTTAAGCCCGAGCAGGCAGGAGCAGTTTTGCTCGCTTGGTATTACGGCCAGCGCGGAGGCGAGGCAGTGGCGGAAGCGATCTTGGGCGAGATTAACCCTGCCGGGCGATTGCCCGTCACGTTCTACCGTTCTGAAGCCGACCTGCCTTCTTTTTCCGATTACTCGATGAGTGGCCGGACCTACCGTTATTTCTCGGGCCGGCCGCTTTTTGCCTTCGGTCACGGTCTGTCTTACACGACCTTTGCCTACCATGCTCTAGCCTATGACGCCCTCGCCGGGGTAGCGCGGGTCCGAGTGGCCAATACCGGTGCGCGGGAGGGCGATGAGGTGGTTCAGGTCTACGCGCGGGACGCCCGACCAGGGCGGCCGCTTCTCCAGCTCTGCGGTTTCACCCGCGTCCGGCTTGCCGCCGGCGAGGAACGATCCATCGCGGCTCCGGTCGACTTTCGTGCACTGCGTCGCTGGGACGAGGCCGCCCGGGACTACGTTCTCGAGTCGTGTTCTTGTGAGCTGCTGGCCGGTCCAGCTTCCGACCAACTTCCGTTACGGAGATCCGTTGTGGTCACCTTTAATAACTCCGCGCCCGCCATCGCGCATACTTTCCTTAAATGAAAACTCTCCGCCCAGCGTTTATCTTGTCTTTAATCGCATTCCTCCCGCTGTGCTCAACCTTGGCTGCGGTGGGAAATCCAGTCTTGGTGCGGCTGGAGGCCAATAAGTGGCCTGCGCCGGATGTCGCGCCCGCTCCAGGCGCTTTCGCTGGGGCGGCCGGTGGTGCGCTTGTCGTGCTTGGTGGCGAGGGTGCGAGCGATGCTCGCGTGCTACCTTATACGGAAGCCAAGGAGGGATCACCAGCCGCCTGGCGATCGGCAAAATCCCCTTTAAATCGCGCTTGGGGAGCGGTTGCTCAAGGAATTGATGATTTTATCGTTGTCGGCGGAGTAGAGTCGGGAAGCGTTTCTGCCGCGGTAGATCGCGTTCGCTGGATTGGCGGCCATCTCAAGCAAGAAGCTCTCCCCGCGCTTCCGGTTCCTCTGGCTGGTGCTGGAGCTGCGTTGATCGGGAAAAAGCTCTATGTTGTGGGTGGCTTGCGCGCTCTTGACGCAGATCAGGCGGAAAACGCCCTGTGGATGCTGGATCTATCCAACTCAGAACCCACCTGGAACAAACTAGAATCGTTACCAAGTTTTGGCCGTTTTATGCCCGCCGTATCGGGCCAATATGAGAGCCTGCAAGTATTTGGAGGTCGTAAGGTCACGCCATCCAACAGCGGTGGCCGCGCCTACCTTGCCACCGATGAACTGTGGTTTTATCGCGCCACTCCGATGGAGGCGACCACGCGAAGAGGTTGGATCGCGGGTTCCTCGATACCCGTTCCGGTTGCCGCCGCCGCGGCCGCTCCCACCGGACAGGCCCACGTGTATCTGCTTGGCGGGGACGAAACCCGCCAGGTTTCTTCACCTTTCGCGCTATCTGAGTCCGGACCCGCCCGCCCGGTGCGCCTTTTTCATGTTCTTACCGATGCATGGGTGGATAGTGGTGTAAACCTCGCTGCCGTTCGCCCTGCCGCAGTCCGAGGAACAGATGCGCAGACGCTGGTTTTCGGCAGCCGTGGGTTGGCTGGGGTTGCGGAGCTCACAGGTCTTCGCCGTGTGCGCGATCTGGTCTGGATTGATTACCTCGTCATCGTTGGCTACTTTGGGCTACTCGCCGGCATCGGTTGGTATTTCTCCCGCCAGAAGGAGAGTAGTTCCGAATACTCGCTTGGCGACCGTCAGATAAAATGGTGGGCAGCCGGAATCAGCATGTTCGCAACCGGGGCGAGCGCGATCAGCTTCATGGCCATACCGGCGCTAGCATTCGCTACTAATCTAGTTTGGACCCTACCTATAGCCATCTACGTGCTAGGTTATTTCGTTCAGGCACACGTCATTTTCCCTTTATTGAGACGTTTGCAATTAACATCCACGTTTGAATATCTTGAGCAGCGCTTTAATCTCCCATTGAGGTTGATCGCTAGTGCTCAGCAATGTTTGTTCCTTACATTCGGGCGTGCTGCCGTGGTTTTGGTATTACCGGCGATCGCTATTGCTACTACAACCGGTTTAAACGTGTTCCTGAGTGTGATTGTAATGGGAGTATTGACAACAATCTACACCGCTGTGGGTGGCTATAAGGCCGTTATCTGGACTGAGGTCTTTCAGGGCATCCTTAAATTCTTTGCGCCGGTAGCGATGATCGGCGTCGCAATCTTCGCCTTACCCGGTGGATTTAGCGAATTCGTAAAGGTGGGTCGCGATTACCATAAATTCGATCTGGCGCTGTTGACGTGGGACGTAACCGTGCCGGCGCTTTGGATTATGGTGCTAACTACTTTTATCGCATGCACCATGCAAATCGCAGGTGACCAGCCTATGATTCAAAGAGTGTTCTCCGCCCCGGAAAAAGAGGTGCGTCGAGTTGCTTTTATGAACGTCCTCTGCGGTATCCTAATATCAATTGTGGTCAACGTCCTTGGTATAGCGATTTTCGCCTTTTTCCGAGCTCATCCTGATCTTCTCGATGCCGGTTCACAAAACGACCAAATAATCCCGCTTTTCTCCACTCAAGGACTGCCGGCCGGTCTGGCAGGAGTGGTCATCGCCGCAATATTTGCGTCCGCCATGGCCACGGTAGCCAGTAATATGAATAGCGTCTCTACTCTCTTTGTAGAAGATTTCTATCGCCGGGTGCGCCCCGCCTCCACCGACGCCCAACGTTTAAAGGTTTTGAAGCTAGTTTCCTATTTAGTCGGTCTTTTCGGCACCGGCATGGCCCTGCTTTTGGAGGAGGTATCGTAGGCGTATATACTCTTGGTATGCTGACTACCCGCGCCAATGGCATCGGAGCGGTCTCCGGCGCCATCGCCAGCGTGGTCATTACGCTCTTGGTTAAGCTTCTTACGCCCCTACACTGGGCTACCTACCTGCCGGTTGCGATTGGATCCTGTCTTATAGTAGGATACATAGTCAGTTTATTAGTGCCCGAAAAGCCCAAGGATCTCACAGGCCTCACGATATTTACGCCTAAATTGTAATCCGTGGACAAGGCATAATATACGTATCTGTATAATGGAAAAACATTAGGCTAAATCTAAACCTCACGTGATTATTAAGGAATTATCAGGGCTTTGGGCTAATCCTGGATGCGCCATTGCGATAAGCTGCGATAATCCTCGTTTATCTCAAAATCACAGTCTTTCTGCGCTAGGTATAACTAGCTATATTATAACATTATTATGGTTATGATGGGTTTATCGAGATTTTAATTCTTAATTATATTAATATATATTATAAATAATCCTACGGTGGTGTCTGCTGTAGTAAATTCCATGAACTCATTTTTTCGTTCTGTTCTTTTGGTGGCTACTATGGTGGCGATTCCATCCCTGCGTTCTGCATCCCGATCCTGGAACGGCAGCACCAGTAACGATTTTGAGAACGCCGCGAACTGGTCCACCCTGCCCGCTAACGACCTAGTGACCGACCAAGGGGTCTTTTCTGGCGTCGTCTCCGCCAAACAACCGAGCCTTACGATCTCGCGTAGCCTCTCCGGCATGACGTTTAGCACGCCGAGCGGTGGCTGGACTTTGTCCGCCTCCAATCCAGGAAACACCCTTACACTTGGTGCCAGCGGCCTAACCACCGCCGGCCAGACCGGCGGCACTAACACCCTCTCAGCCAACCTTGCCGTTTCCGCGACGCAAACTTGGCAGGTCGGTTCCGGCGGATCGGTCTTAGTCACGGGATACCTATTAGCGGGCTCCTCCACCACCTCGCCCCTCGCCGGTCAACTCATCGTCGGCGCCGGAACCAACACCGGCCAACTCACATTTGATCCCGCCCCGGGTCGCGCAGTAGCGATCTATGCTAACCTCGCTAGCTCCGCCGCGGTTCAGGTTAATCAACGCCTCCGCCTTGGCTCCGCCGCGGGTTCCACCGCGAGCGTCAATACCATCTACAACTCCGCCAGTGCCGGCATCCGTGTCGCCAACACCGGCGTGCTTGAGGTCGTATCCGGCGAGTGGCGCACCAACGATCTCGGCTCGAATAACACCGCTGCCTTCTCCGGCACTCTGCTCGTCTCCGGCGGCACCCTTGCCACCGGTGGCGGACGCTACCTCGGCCAATACAACGGCGCGGTTGGGAGCAACCTTGCCGTCTCTGGCGGCACGCTATCTGTAACCGGCGGCGGCAACAGTGTGATCAACTCCGGTTACCTCGGTATCGGTGTCAATGGTTCGGGCACACCCTCCGGAACTGTAACGTTGACCGTGACCGGCGGCACCTTGGACGTCGCCAAGGGCGTCGGCACCTTGCCCACCGGCGTCAACGGCGCCGCTCTCGTGGTCGGTGGGGTCGCCAACACGACCGCGCTGGTCAACCAGTCCGGAGGTGTTGTCCGCGTCGGCGTTACGGCTGGCTCGCACGTTTTCACCGGGGGCGCCAACACCAACAGTTCAGCGAACCTCTCCATCGGCTCCCAGGCCGCCGCAAACAACGCGGCATACACCCTTGCCGGCGGTAAATTGCTCATCGCTGGCAGCGTCCAAGGCGTTGTATCTACCGGCGGCGTAAGCCATTTCAACTTCCTCGGCGGCACCCTTGCCACCGGCGGATTCAACGCTGCCAACCTCGCCCACGCCGCCGCCGCCACCGTGTCCTCCGGCCAGGTCGGTTCGTCGTCCGGGCTAGGTGCGCTCACCCAGCGCGGTGGCACCCTCGCGCCAGGAGACATCGGTATCGCGGGCCTCACCAGCCTGACCGGTGATTACAACCAGCTATCCGGTGCTCTGGATGTTGATCTCGGTGGTGCTACCGCCTCTACCGCCTTCCAGGATGCCGCCGCTTCCGGCACCTACGATCAACTCGCCGTTTCGGGCGCCACCACACTAGCTGGCCAACTCGTGGTGAAAGTTCTCCCTGGCTATACGCCCTCCGTCAGCGACACCTTTTCCATTCTGACCTCTGGCAGCGCTCTTACGGGAGCGTTTTCTAATGTCGCTTTTGGTTCCCGCATCGTGTCCGCGGACGGACTGCACAGCTTTGTCGTCACCTCCTCGGGCAACACCGTCACGCTTCGCGATTACGCTCCCGTCGTCCCCCCGACTATCAAAGACTTTTCCGCGCCCGCCCGCGTGATCGAAGGCGATGCCGTTGTGCTCAGTGTGACCGCAGATAGCGCCCTGCCGGTCACCTACGAGTGGCGCAAAGATGGCGTCATTATCAATGGTGCAACCTCCAGCTCCCTGACTTTACTGGATGTAACTACCGCCGCCTCTGGCACCTACACGGTGCGCGTCGCAAATTCCACTGGCTTCGTCACTCAGTCCTTTACTGTCGAGGTCCTGCCGCCGAACCGCACCCAGACCGTGGTGATCAATGTCGGCGCCACCCAGACCTTCGCCGCCGCCCCCTCGACCGTCAGCCGCATCTGGACCTTGGACGGCGAGACGGTTGGCGCAGGTGCCTCCTCCTTCACCTACACTCCAACCGCGAAGGCAGTCGGCCGGCATTGGCTGCGTATTTTGGAAACTAACGTCGACGGCTCCACCGTCACCCGGAATTGGACCTTGCGCGTGCGCCTGCCTGCCGTGACCAGCGCGCTAGTTTACTACATTTCCCCCTCCGGCTCCGATTCTGCCAACGGCTCGCTCGCTACTCCCTTCGCCACTTTCGAGAAGGCCCGCGACACCATTCGCCTGCTCACCACCGCCCAACGCGCCGGGGGTGTAACCGTCTATCTACGTGGCGGCATCCACCGACGCATGACTACCTTCGCCCTTTCCTCCCAAGATTCCGGAACCGTCGCCGCGCCGATTGTCTACGCTGCCTATCCCGGCGAAACGCCCATCCTCACCAGCACCCGCGTTACCACCGCCGCACAGTGGTCTGCTCTCGCCGCCAGCGAACAGTCGCGCGTGGCACCAGGCGTGGATGTTTCCCGCATCTGGGAACTCAATGTCACCGGCAACGCCCGCGCCGCCGCCTTTCCTTCGCTTTTCAATGAGTGGACCATCTATAATGCCCTTCGCTCGACGCAGAATGGCGGTCTGTTTGAGGTGTTCTACAACGGCGAACGCCAGCGCCTCTCACGCTACCCGAACGTCAACCTCGCCGACGATACACTCACTCCGAATTTGGCCATGGACGGTGTGGCCGCCGGAGCTGATTTCATTGGACCTGGCGAGACCGCTACCGGCTACCTGAACGGCGCAGGCACTTACACATACGCCGACGGGGTCACGACCGCGGTAGTGGGCGGCGCCTTCCATTATTCAACCACCGACGCTGCTCGTGTGGAACGCTGGACAACCGCTCTGACCCGCGGCGGCGTTTGGTTATCCGGATACTGGCGCGTGCCTTGGCAGGTGAACGGCGCCCGTGTCGGCCTGATTGATCCCGTAAAAAAAGTCATCGGCTTTGTCCCCAATCCCTCCACCTCAACCACCGATTTGATCTCGAATGGGATCGGCAACAAATATGTCCGCCCTGTAGGCTCTCGTAGCGAACCTTGGTGGGCGCTCAACCTTCTTGAAGAACTCGACCAGCCCGGTGAGTGGTGTGTCGATTTCAGCCGTCAACGTCTTTACTTCTTGATGGATCGCGCCGGTTCCCCTGCCGACGGAGAAGTCGAGTTGGCCGACGTTGGCACTCCATTCTTCCAGCTTACTTCCGTGAGCGACGTGCGCATACAAGGGCTCACCTTCCGCCGTCATCTTGGTGTAAATGTCCAGATCCTCGATGGCGCTCGTGACTACGTTCTCGGCTGCGTCTTTAGCCAAGCAGGAAACATGGCCGTGGATATCAACGGCGGCACCGGTCACGGCGTGGTCTCGTCCAACTTCGAAAAGCTTGCTTCCGGCGGCCTTATGTTGCGCGGCGGCGCGACCAGCCCATCGCTCGTGTCGGCCGACCATTTCGCGGTAAATAACCGCTTCCGCTCATTCGGCGAAGTCGTTCGCGTCTACCAAGCTGCGATCGACGTCGGCTATGGCGGTCCTCTCGGCTCGTGGGGCCTGCCCACCGTTGGCATGCGCGTCGCCCAAAACGACCTCCGCACCTCCCCCCACGCCGGCATACTTTGGAACGGCTACCAGCACGCGATTGAATACAACGAGGCATCCGACTTCACTCGCATTTCCGAGGATCTCGGCGCGATCTACCGGTTTGGCCCCAACATCGATTCCGGTTCGGTCATACGTTACAACCATCTCTATGCGAGCCCCAAGGGCGAGGGTATCTATAACGACTTCGACCACGTTCGCGTTCGTGTTTACGGGAATACCGTCAACCTACAGACCCCTTCCACTTCTTCGCGAGGCTACGGTATCTGGACCAACACCAATGCAGCGGTCGGCGGAGCCGTAGCCGGCCTGCCGATGTCACTGCGCGTGTTCAACAATATCGCGGTGAACTCCCGCTCAAACTACTCTCTGCACAGCTCGATCGGCGGCACAATCGAGAACAACGTCTCCTACGGTAAATTGGCTTCGGACTTCCTCTGGTATCGGATCACGACCGACACCGCTACCGCCACCAACGCTGTAGCCACATCAGATGCCGCCACCCTCCAGTCCGGCCCTAATCCAGGCTACACCAGCGATCCGGGTTTCCTCAACTTCGCCAAAAACGACCTGCGCCTCCGGCCCGACTCACGTGTCTATATCGACCTGCCTTCCTTCCAGCCCATCCCGCTGGAAATGTCCGGTCTCTACGCCGACGAATTGCGTCCCGCCGCCGACGCTCGGGTTTGGACCCCCTTTATCGTTGGCACGTCTGCCACGAACGTAACCGCTACCACCGCCACTCTCAATGGCACCTTGGTTTATCCGCAATTCGACCCCAATGCTACGGTCAGTCTCTACTGGGGAACAACCGACGGCGGCACCACACCCTCCTCATGGCAAAACGTGGTAGCACTTGGCCAGCCCGGTTCCGGCGAACTATCTGTTCCCCTCACCGGACTGCCACCCTCCACGCGTGTTTACTATCGTTTCCGAGCCGTCAATTCCGCCGGCGAACACTGGTCAGAGCGCACCCGCAACACCATCCCGATCGTCCCCGCAGTTCCATCCAACTTAGTTATTACCCCCGGCGTAGCCGGAAACACGCTGACGTGGAACGCATCCGCTGACGCCACCGGCTACACCGTCCGCCGCGCCCTCGCATCCCGGGGACCCTACACCGTGATTGCCGTCGGCCTGTCCACCACCACCTTCACCGACACCGGTTTAACCACCGGCACGCCCTATTACTACACGGTCGTCGCCACCGGCGCCGACGCCGATTCTGCCCCCGCCGCTGAAGCGGTTGGCACGCCTGTCCCTGGCGTTTTCACCAAGGCTAACAATTCTACCGCGCTCAACTTGTCCGCCAGCTGGACCTCACAGTCCGTGCCCGGCCCCTTGGATACCGCCGTTTGGAACGGCACTTACTCCAGTTCTTCGGTCACCATTGGTTCTGGTCTCTCCGTGCAGCAACTGCGCATTGGCAGCCCCTCCACCTCTATAACGTTAAGCGCCGGCACCGGTCCGCTGACCCTCGGTTCCGGTGGCTTAGATTTGTCCACCGCCACGCAGAGTCTCACGGTGAACGCCCCCGTCCTGCTCGCTGCGACTCAGACTTGGGCCCTCGCCTCAGGTCGTGTGCTCAGTGTGGCTGGTGCTATCTCCGCTTCCTCCGCCCATGGTCTTACCCTCTCGGGTGCCGGGTCCTACGTCTTTTCAAACACGAACACCTTTCCCGGTCCGCTGACACTCGCCGGCGCCACCCTGCACCTCGGCCCCTCGGCCGGCGGCAACTCCGGCACGCTCGGCGCGGGCGATTTCACCCTCACGAGCGGCACCCTACGCTACAACCGGCTCGATACCCAGGCCCCCATCGTCGGGCTCTTTAACGCCAGCGGAGGCACCATCCAAATCAACTATGCCGCCGGCACCTTCACCCTCAACTCCACCAATCTACGTGCCGGCTCGGCCAACAGCTTCGCCACCCTTTCCGGCGCCAGCGGCGCCACTTTTGTGGTGGATGCCGCTCCCACTGCCGCTCTTACCTTTGGTAGCAGCACCGCCGGACTTAACATCACCACCCGCAACGGCCTCGTCTCCTTCACCACTGCCAGCCCGGCCTCCAACCTTCGCATCGAAGGTGGTTCGTTTACCTCCACCGCTAGTGATCGCTTCCAGTTGGCCACTGCCAACCAGACCTTCACCGTCACCGGCGGGACGGTAAACCTCACCGCCGGATCCTCTTTAGGCTTCCGCATTGGCGGGGCCAACGGCGCCAATGGAACCGGCTCCCAAACGGTGACCGCCACCCAATCAGGGGGGAGCATCACCGCCATCTCCTTGAATATGGGCGGCAACGACACCTCCGCGACCAAAACCCCGTCCTACGTCTTGTCCGACGGCACCCTCACGCTAACCGGCACCGGCTCCACCGCCCTGCAAATCGGTGCCGATACCGCCGGCCTCGGCATAAGCACTTTCAGCCTGACTGGGAGCGGCGTCCTGCGCGTCCCTGGCACGATATCCGGCGCTCAGTCCGGCGCTAAACAGGTCTTCGCCTTCAAC
>RGVP01000340.1 GCA_010027235.1 bacterium | reverse complement strand
CTACGTCACCGAGACCCGGACCATGACGCCCGAAGAGTTCGACGGCTTTGCCGCCAACTTGCTGGCCTCGCGCGACTGGCTGGCCGGCAAGGGCGGGTATGTTGGTCAGGGGCGCCTGTGCGTGGAAGTCCACGCCCCCGGTCGCCCGTATCTGTACGTCGATCCGTCTGGCGGGAACTACGCGCGTTACGCCGCCCGGCTTGGATAGTGGCTAGACCGCCACGCTTCTCGACTTCTTTGATCAAAGCCTTGGCTTTGTGATTGAACAGCGCGTCAATGGAGTCATCGCCAACACAGACACGGAGCCAACAATGACCACCACCCAGCAAGCAAAAATCCCCGCAACTGAAAACGAAGCCTGGGGTCTGGTTGGCACCCTCGGCGAGCACGCCGAAGCCGCCTGGCCGATCGCGATGACCGCGATTTCGGACGCCACTTACCAGCCCCTCGACTCGGCCCGTGCCTTCCTCGACAGCCGCCACGGTCGCCACTTTGCCGACGACGTCCTGAACGAACTGCACGCCGGTGCCAACCTGCACGACGCGATCCACGCGGCCACCCAACGCTGGATGGGCTGGTCCATCGGTCGCCAAACCAGCAAGCAGTACGGCATCCCCAAGGGCCTGCCTTACCTCACCGGGTTCGTGATTCACTGCGAGATCGTCGAAGAGGCGATGGCCGACTGACGCACCCGCAGGGCTTCGAAACTCCGACGAAGCGCGTAGCTGCGCACGATCGAAACGACCGTGAAAATCAGGCCGATCAACAGGTTCTCGGTAACGGTCACGGTCAGACCGAACAACGGGAAGACCGCCATTTGCGTGGCCACTGCCACGCCATACCCCACCAGCACATTGGCAAGCGACTCCACCAGGGACATCAGGCGCGACTGTTTCATGCGTCGGCCTCCACTGAATCTGCTTGGGTCGCTATGCCAGCCACCGCTGCGAGGTCGTTGAACTTGGCCGCATCGGCTTCCCGGTAGGCCTCTTGGCCCGTCCAGTCCTGCCAGCGGCGCACCATCACGTCCACGTACTTGGGGTCGAGTTCGATCAGCCAGCCGATGCGGCCGGACTTTTCTGCGGCGATGAGGGTGGTACCCGAGCCACCAAAAGGGTCGAGGACGATATCGCCGGGTCGGCTGGAGTTTCGGATGGCCCGCTCGACCAGTTCCACCGGCTTCATGGTCGGGTGCAGATCGTTCTTCTGCGGCTTCTTGATGTTCCAGACATCGCCCTGGTCGCGGTCACCACACCAGTGGCGGTTCTGCCCCTCGGGCCAGCCGTAAAGGATGGGTTCGTACTGGCGCTGGTAGTCAGCGCGGCCTAGCGTGAAGGTGTTCTTGGCCCAGATGATGAAGGTCGACCACTTGCCACCGGCAGCCCGGAAGGCCGATTGCAGCGCGTCCAA
>RGVP01000339.1 GCA_010027235.1 bacterium | reverse complement strand
AAAACCGCTGGCCTTGCCGAAGACGACGTAGCTGGAACCGGAATCGCTGCCGTTTGGGTCGGCAAAGTAGGCGCCGATGATCAGGTCAGCGAAGCCATCGCCATTCACATCGCCGGCTGAAGCTAATGACCTGCCGCTTTGGTCACTGGCCGCGCCGCCATCGAGGCGAAAGCCGGTGGTGCCATTGAGGCTCGACAGATTGATGGAGGAGGAGAATGACATTGTGGATACCTCAACTCGCCATGTCCGGGCGGGTCCGGCATACACTGATTTCACGCGTACGTTACGTCAGTTGCGTGAGGTTAACAAGCGACAGGTCAAATACTTATCGCCGCTGGCGGGCCAGGCGCTGGCCCGCCGCGGGAGGGCCTAGCCCACCAGCTTCATCACCTCATCCGAGCCTTTGCGGACCAATTGCATGTAGTCCTCCATCAGCGTCTTGGTGATATCGCCCGGCGTGTAGGTGTGGGCGCCGATGCAGGCGACGAGGGTCACCTCCGCCGCGGTGCCGGCCAACAACACTTCGCTGGCCTGGGACAATTCCTCTGCGCGGATCGACCGTTCCACTATCGGCATTTGCTGCTTCTTGGCCAGGGCCATGACGGTGCGGCGGGTGACGCCGTCGAGGAGGCAGGTGGGGGTGGGGGTGTGGCACCCGGCAGGGCTCATTGCCGGCACCGGCCAGGCCCCGTCAGAACCGCAATGCGCCGGTACGCGCCCTTCGTGTTGCCCAAAACCTTGTCCATACAAGCATCTCCGACCATCTCGCCTGAAGCTCACCCAGCACATTCAAACCGCACCGCGAAAGAAGGGTGCCGAGGCTTCGCATACGCTGGACTGAGGCGGGGCCGTACTAAATTATTCGTTCTCGAAGTACAGATTTCGGGCAAGTGGGGTTCGAACCGCTACAAGTCTCGACCGCGCTGAAACCGGCCTTTTACCTAGGGTTTTGAGTTCCGTACTAAAATGCCCAAGTCAGGAGGTCCGGAGAGAATTGGCCTCCGGAGAGCGATTTTTGGGCTTCTCCGTGTCCTGCCAGTCAACAGGTCTGCCGCAAAAACCCCAGGAAACCTGCCACTCAGCGCGGTGCTCGAACAGGCGGAGAGCATGGCTCGTATGTGAACTGGCGGAGGAGGTGCGACCAGGTACAAGCGGTCTCCAGGCTGTAGCCTTGGAGGATATGTCGGGCCGGCACTGCAGCCACCGACCGCAACGTCTATGTCGACTCGTTGGCGCTGAATGGGTGGATCTGCCCGCCCGGACGGCGCTGCTCAGGGTAAGCGAAGAGGGAGGTTTAGCGGCCGCCGTGCAATTTCATGCCTGATCAGCCGCGTGGCCATGGACTCGGCGGCGTCGTCCATGGTGAGATGACGACATTGTCAATCATCCGGGACCAACGCATTGCAGAATGGGG
>RGVP01000338.1 GCA_010027235.1 bacterium | reverse complement strand
ACGCCTCGTCGCCCGCGGTGTAAGCAATCACGCCGTTCGCAGTGCCGCTGTCACGCGCGTACTCGCGGATGGTCTGGAACACGAACTTATCGGCGCCGCTGCCGCCAGTCAGGGTATCCGCCCCCTCGTTGCCGATGAACACATCAGCCTTGGTGGTGCCGATAAAGCGTTGGGTATTTGCGTTGCCCTCGAACGTCAGGCCATTTTTGGTAACCCCGGACGCATCGATGACAACGTTGTTAATGCTGTTGCCGGAAGAACCGCCGGCCGAGGTTGCCGTGTCGGTCACGCTGCTGCTGCGGGCGAAGTAAAGGTGGTCGCGATAATACTGGTAATTGCTCTCATCGGCGTCCTTGCTGACCACGCTACCCACCTCAACCCGCTCCATCTTCTGGAAATTGGCATCGTTGAGCACAACGGTGCCGTTCGCCGCGCTTGTCGCGCCAATACCAGCGGTCACACGCAGAGTGTCCGTACCTTCGCCGCCGACGATCACATCGATTTTGTTGCCGTAATCGGTTGCGTTGGTAATGCCATTGGTCACCGCCGCGCGGAAAGTATTGGCAGCGGCCGCGGCAGCCGACACTATCCACTCCGCCTTGCCATCATCCGCCTTGCCGCTGGTGCCTGAGGTACCGCTGCCGAAGCTGCCGATCTCGAAGATGTCGTTGCCATCGCCGCCATCCTGGTAATCGGCACCACCGGCGCCAATCAGACGGTCGTTGCCCTCGTAGCCATACACGGTGTCGTTGCCAAGACGAGGAGTGGAGTAGTCCACACCGCTGCTGCCATAAACCAGTTCGCCGTCATTTGCGCCATCGAAGCGGAGATAGCGGTCAAACGACGATTGCAGCAAGCCGTCGTCATTCGCCACGTCATCATCGTCATCGGTCGGGTCGCGCGCGTCGTAGACCAGTTGAACTTTGTCGTTGGTCAGCTTGGCAACGGAGAAATCGTCCAGTTGCACATCGGCAAAGACGTACGCAGCCCCGACAGCGGGCGCCACAAGCCCCTCGATCTCAAACTCGACGTCAAAAGTCACCTGCGAGGTCTTGCTGCCGAGCCCTTCGAACGTGATCCCGGTGTTGACTGCACCACGATCTGCGTAGGTCCCGATGTTCTCTACGATTTCTGCCGACAGGCGGACCTTGACGCCGCTTCCAAACTCGAGAGTCTCGATGTTGGTAAAGAAGTCGCCGCCCAGCGAGGTGTAATCGCCGGACTTAGAGAAACGGATGACGTCTTTGGCGTTGTAACCCGCAATCGCGGTGCTGAAGGTGTTTACACCGCCCGAACCATCAGCCGCGTAACCACTGACGCCAGACGGACGGAGTCCCATCGTCAATTTGCCGTCTGTGGCGTAGGTCAGTGCAGTCGCCACCGAGGTGCTGCTCGTGCCAGACGCCGCCAAGGACCCCGAATTGTTCAGCGTGGACGTCA
>RGVP01000337.1 GCA_010027235.1 bacterium | reverse complement strand
AGACTATCGCCTCGTTCAACCCGTCGACGCGGTCGACAACGGGCAGAACCTGTACGAAGGCGGCCGGTCGGTGTTCGGGGTATCGGCCCCGACCCTCTCCTCAGTCCTCTCGGGTTTCAACCCGAGCTGGCACGAGCCCGAGAGGGACTTCGGCGGCCAGTTCAATTGCGCAGTCGCGTTCGCGCAGGCCATCCTGCGCAACGAAGTCGCGCGGACGCACGGCGAGGCCCTCGCCTGGGCCAAGGTCGACTCGGCCATCCGCGAGTCGGCCAACGGGCCGATCGTCGTTCTCGACCAGTTCGTACCCTGGGGAGACCAGGTGCGGGACGAGGCGCCGCATGCCTTGTTCGTGGTCTTCCCGAGCGAGACCGGGACCTGGATGGTCCAGGCGGTCAACGCCAAGGCTGGCACCTTCGAGTCCCGCCGCCTCCTCCCGGAGTCCTGGGCCGGCCTCCGCGACGAGGCCTTCTCGGCCGCCGTCGGCCTCCCGGATGGCGTTTTCTGCCATCCCGGCCGCTTCATCTGCGGCGCCAAGTCCAAGGCGTCCGCGCTCCGCCTCGCGGAGCTCGCCCTCCTCTGACCCGTCCTGGGTCACACCCGCCAGCCCCGTTCGGGGCGTCCAATGGCGGGTTTCTTTTGGCTGTGCGCGCGTAAGTGGTGTTCACGCCGTGAAACATGTCTCTTTTTTTGGCTAAGACGTTATTATTCCCAGGCCATGCCCTTTGAGAAACGGTCGCTGTCTCCCCAGGCTCTTCGCATTTTGACCGGCACGGCCGCAGGCACTGTTGCCGGCGCTGCGGGTGGCCGTTACCTCACAGACGCCGATGACGAGAATCGCACACGCAACACGGTGCTTGGAGGCCTCGCTGGCGGTGTGCTCGGCGGTCTTGGCGGGCACGCCTATCACGCGCATCGTACGCGTACGGTGCCTGTTCCGTTTGCCACTCGTTTCGGAGCGGGGACGCCGGACCCCGTTCGCCCGGCATACACGTCTTCCGGAGTTCCCATTTACGCTCCTCAGAAGTCTCGCGGTTCCGAGCCGCATCGGCCGACAGATATTCCTTTGCCGGCCAAGCAGCCCACGCCGGAAGCCCCGCTGCCTAAACAGCGAACTGGCCCTCTCTCTCCCGACGCGGCTCAGATGCGGGCGGACCTGGGTATGGACGTGACGGCGTCGCTTAGGGTTAAACGCGCGGCCGCTCAGGCGCGCTTCGCCGTTCTCAGCCACTTCGGCCTGTCCGACATGGTGTTTTTCTAATCGGTAGGGTCTTGCTATACTGACCGCATGCGCGTCGAGCTCGACACCTCCACCTCGGTCATCCTCCAGCACACTGTCACCTCGGCGGGCACCTTCACCGGTGTCGAGCAGAGCCGTGCCGCTTACATCTCGGGCAGCGGTACTTCGCAGCTGATCTTCCGAGCCAAGAGGCTCGGTGCGGA
>RGVP01000336.1 GCA_010027235.1 bacterium | reverse complement strand
GTTTTTTGTGGTATACGATGTCAGAGGATCAGCCCTTAGCTCTATCGAGCACCACCGACGGCTCCTGGATCATCGCCGAAGTCTCCACTTCCACCGTGCCTGAGCCCTCGACTTATGGCCTTCTCTTCGGCGGCTTGGCCCTCGCGGTCGTTGCGGTTCGCCGACGCAAGAGCACGCAGGCCTGATTCGTTCAACGTTCACCTCTCTAGCAAAGCCAAGCCCCGCTTTCGCGGGGCTTTTTTATTGATGCGGCGACCAAGCCAGCCCGCGGATAGCAGGTGAACGCCAGGCGGGGCGTCCCGCTGGGCACCCGAGACGGGGGCTCCTTAATTGGATTGCGCCGCAGGATATGGACTGACCCGGATCGCGCGGTCGGCTCACCTTCTTCGGTTTAGGAAGGCGGAGACGAGGGCGTAGAGTTCGGGGCTTTCCAGCAGGAAGGAATCGTGGCCGAGGTCGGTGGCGAGTTCGGCGTAGGAGGCGTGTTTGCCGGCGCGTTGCAGGGCGAGCACGATGGCGCGGTTTTGCTCGGGCGGGAACAGCCAGTCGCTGGTGAAGCCGATCACGAGGGTCTCGCCCTGCACGGGGGCGAAGGCAGCCTCGAGGGTGCCGCCGTGGCTGGCAGCGAGATCGAAGCCATCGATGGCGCGGGTAATGTAGAGGTAAGTATTGGCGTCGAAGCGGTTAATGAAGCTCTGCCCTTGGTAGCGCAGGTAGCTTTGGACCTCGAAATTTACGTCAAAGACGGCCTCGGCGGGGTCGGGGGTGGCGGAGGCGGGGCGATCCTTGACGGTGCGGCGGCCGAATTTCCGATCCATGGAGGCATCGGAGAGGTAGGTGATATGGGCCATCATGCGGGCAATCGCCAAACCGACCCGGGGGCCTCCGCCGCGCGGGTAGTTGCCTTGATTCCACTCGGGGTCCTGGAGGATGGCTTGGCGCCCGACCTCGTTAAACGCGATGGCTTGGGCGCCTTCGCGGGCCGTGGTGGCCATGGCGAGTATTTTGGAGACGAAGGTCGGGTATTCGATGCCCCACTGGAGGGCTTGCATGCCCCCCATAGAGCCGCCGAGGGCGCACCGGAGTTGTTTTACTCCGAGGTAATCGAGCAAGCGCCGCTGAGAGCGCACCATATCGCGGATGGTGACGGCAGGGAAGGCGAGGCCGTAGGGGCGACCAGTGGCGGGGTCGGGGGAGAGAGGTCCGGTCGAGCCTTGGCAACCGCCAAGAACGTTGGCGCAGACTACGAAGAGTTCGTTCGTATCGACTGCCTTGCCCGGCCCGATGAGGTTATTCCACCAACCGGGTTTACGATCCGCGAGGCTATGGATCCCGGCGCAGTGGTGGTCGCCGGAGAGGGCGTGGCAGACGAGCACGGCGTTATCGCCGGCGGGGTTGAGGCGTCCGTAGGTCTCGTAGCGCAGGGTAAAACCGGGCAGG
>RGVP01000335.1 GCA_010027235.1 bacterium | reverse complement strand
GGCGAACTTTTCACCGCGAGGAGGAATTAAGTCCCCGGTTCATCGGGGGAGGATGCGGGCACCCTCGAGTCGTGCCCACCAGCGTTGGCCGTTGGCACCCTCGACGTGGAGGCGGTGGATGATGTCGCGGGGGTCGACCTCGATGACGGTGAAGGGGTTGCGGCCGAGGCCGTTGATGGCGGCGAGGACGACACGATCACCGGGCTGTGGCATTGCGTTCTTCATGGTTCTATCTTATCCTTTCGCTGCGAACTTTTCACCGGTCGCCGTGGAGCTCGTCGCGTAGACCGGTTGCCTTGGGCACGCTTCGTAGCAAGCGCAAGCTCTCGCGTCGGGAAACACCCGTCTGGGATCCAGTGCGGCACGGCCTCACCGTACATCCGGACGAACACCGGTCGCTCACCTGGCTTATGCCACCACAGTTCCCACCATTCAGCTTTGAGTTTCCTCATGGTTCTACCTTTCGGGATCAGCTTTTCACGAGTCAGTGGAGGGGTGGAACCTCTTCCTCGGGGAGGACGTTGCGTTCGTTGAGGTCCTCACCCTTGTAGAAGGGCTGGAGGCGGTCGATGGCTTCCTCGACGGTCCTCGCCTGGATGCATTCGCCGGTCTCGATGTAGACGAACCACTTCTTCTTCATGGGCTTCACCTTATCTCGTTAGACGGTGGTTTGCACGAGTCAGTCGCTGGAGTCGACTCGGTCTTCCACCTTGTAGCGGTGGATGCCACCTTCCTCTCCCAGCTCGTTGACATAGAACTCCTGACCGTAGCCGAGACGGCGAGCAGCACGGAGCACGCCCCAGTCGCCGTTGGTGAGCTTGCGGGGGCTCTCGACGAGGTAGGTGGTGGAGGAGTAGCAGCGGCCGAGGCTGCGGCTGTCGGTGACCGTGATCTTGACGTTGTCCATGATGCTACACTATCCTCTTGTCGAAAGGTTTGCACGAAGTCATTCGTCGCCTTCAAGGTTCCTGTGAGCCCATGCGGCGAGCAGCTCGTTGCTTGCTGGACCGTGTGGATCGCCTTTGAGGCCCGGAGCTCCCCGTGGGCCTGTGGCGCCCCGAGGGCCGGGAGGTCCTTGAGGTCCTTAGTCCCCCTGCGGTCCTGCTTCGCCACGAAGTCCCTGCGGGCCTTGGCTTCCTGTTGAACCTGTCGCGCCCCTCGGACCTGGGGGACCTGCAGGACCAGTGTCGCCGCGGCTTCCGGGAAGCCCTGTGATTCCTCTCGGACCTCTGTCACCAGGAGGTCCTTCGGGACCCGTCGCGCCTGCCTCCCCGGTCGGACCGACGCCGCCTGTTGGGCCGGATGAACCTCTTTCGCCTCTCGGACCGCTGAAGCCTCTCGGGCCTCTGTGCCCCCTCGCGCCGCGGGGTCCAGGGGTGAGCTGGATGTTCTGGAGCTTGACTGCTGTCCGCCAGGAGAGGAAGCAGCTGAAGAGGGCGA
>RGVP01000334.1 GCA_010027235.1 bacterium | reverse complement strand
CCTTCAACAATGCCCTCGGCGTTGGCGATTCGTTCAGCCTTCAGTGGGGCATCAACTGGGACCAGGGCTCCGGCGACGTTGGCGCGAAGGGCTTCTTCCTGGTGACCGGATCGGGCTTCGGCGCCCGCGCCCTGACGATCTACAACTACAACTCCGCTGCGATCGGTGTCCAGTCCGCCAGCTCCGGGACCAATTCGGACATCGGCTTTGGCTACGGCACGAACGCGATGACCTGGAAGTTCACCCAGACCAGCGCGACCAGCGTCTCGGTGATCGCGAACGACCGTGACGGTTCGGGCTTTTATGCGGCGACTTTCACCGTGAACGGCCCTCTCACCGGCTTCGGCCTTTTCACCGGCAACTCCAACAACGGCGGCAACAGCGAGCCCTACTACAACAACTTCTCCATCAACGCCGTGCCCGCTCCGGGCGCTGCGGCGCTGGTCGGTCTGGCTGGCCTGATCGCGTCGCGTCGTCGGACCGCCTGAACCAGTCCCTTCCCCGCAACCTCCACACTCAGGAACCAACATGAACTCAATCTCCCATCACCTGATTGGCATCGCCATGCTCGGCGTGACTGCAGCCGCGAACGCGGACTTCCTGGCCGGCTGGGATTTTCAGACCACGGCCAACGGTGGCACCGCCGTGACGCTCTCGGACAGTGCGCAGCCCAAGCTCTTCACCGCGAACGTCGGCTCCGGCGCGCTCTATCTCAACGGCTCCAACTACTCGAGCGACTGGTCGGTCTCCTCGACCTCGGCCGTTTCGCGGGAACTGAACGCCTTCTCGGGCACCAACCTGAACACCAGCGACCAGCCCGGCATGTCTGGCATTCGTGGGCGGGGGTGTTGCCAACAGCGGCAACTACACCGCCAACGGCAAGTCCGGTGTCTTCAAGGTGTCGATGACCAACTACAAGGACCTGTCGATCTCCTTTGCCTCCATCAGGACCAGTTCCGGCTTCACCAGCCTGGCGTGGGAGGTCAGCACGAATGGCACCAACTGGACCAGCGCCGGAACGCTCGTGAGCGGCACCACGGCTGGAACCATCACGACTTCCTGGAGCGTGCTCTCCCTCTCGACCATCACCGCGGTCAACAATGCCGCGACGGCCTATGTGCGCTTCACCGTGAGCGGTGCGACGGCCCAATCCGGCAACCTCAAGATCGACAACGTCGCCTTCAACGCGACGCTGGTCCCCGCCCCTGGCGCCGCGGCGCTGGTCGGTCTCGCCGGCTTGATCACTTCGCGTCGCCGCAAGTGACCGGCTGACGCATTCACCGAGTCCCGTTCCCAGGGGCCGTCGCCTGCACAAGGTGGCGGCCCCTGTTCATTCGGCGCTGGCGCGCGTTCCTATGATCGGCGCTTCCCTCCGCCATGCTGCTCGTCGCCAAGAACCTCTCCAAGTCGCACGGCCTGCGCGAACTCTTTCGCGGCGTG
>RGVP01000333.1 GCA_010027235.1 bacterium | reverse complement strand
GTCAGGCCGAGTTTTGTTGCAGTTTGGTGAATCCGGATTCTGCCGGCGAGTAGTGCAGGCTTAGTTCGAAATAAACGCCAGCGGATTGTTTTTCGATCTGGGGTAAAAAGGGATGTTCACCATCTCGGGTTAGAGTCTATTGCGGTCATTTGCCCGATGGCAAGTCGAAGTCGAATAGTAGCAAGTGAATCGCCGCCAGCAAACTCGCGGGGGCTCTGGTAGCTCGATTGAAGAATGGGACAGGGGTGGGCTGTGTTAACGGGTCGGTTCCCAAGGCCCTAAGATCCGCGCGCGATCGATCGCCCTTTTGCCTAGTCTGCGGTGTTTCGGCGATAAGTCTCTTTCACCGCACTTTGCTAGGTAAGATCGGGAGTAGCTTTCCCTACCCACTGGCCGTGAATGTTTATGTTTCGCTGATTGCTCGCCAATGCCGCGCCTTTGCTCAGTCGGTCCGCGGGCGCGGTGAAAGTGCTCCGTAGGGCGGGCAAGAAAAAGCCCGACGTCCGGGGAGGCGCGTCGGGCGTGAAGGGTGCGGGCGGGCCGGATCAGACCAGGAGCAGGGCGGGTGCTTCGAGCAGGGCTTTGAGCGCGCCGAGGAACTGGGCGCCGACCGCGCCGTCGACCACGCGGTGGTCGCAGCTGAGGGTGAGGGTGAGGACGCTGCCCACCGCGAGCTGGCCGTTTTTCACCACGGGCTTGGTGATGGCGGCGCCGACGCCGAGGATGGCGGCGTTGGGCGGGTTGATGATCGGGTAGAATTTGGGGATGCCCATCATGCCGAGGTTGGAGACGCAGAAGGTGCCGCCGGTGAACTGGTCGGGCTTGAGCTTCTTGTCCTTGGCCAGCTTGCCGAGCGATTTGGCCTCGGTGCTGATCTGGAAGACGGACTTTTCGTGGGCGTCGCGGATGACGGGGGTGATGAGGCCGTCGGGCAGGGCCACGGCGAAGGAGACGTGGGCGGCACCGAAGTAGCGGACCTGCGTGCCTTCCCAGGAGGCGTTGACCTCGGGGACGCGGCGGAGGGCCTCGGCGCTGGCCTTGAGAATGAAGTCGTTTACGGAGAGCTTGATGCCGGCTTTTTCCAAGCCGGTATTCAGCTGGGTGCGGAGGGCGGCTAGGGGTTCGGCGTCGACTTCGATTTCGAGATAGAAGTGGGGGGCGGTGATCTTGGACTCGACGAGGCGCTTGGCGATGACGCCGCGCATGGTCGAGACGGCGACGGTGCGCTCTTCCTGGATCGGGCCCTTGTTGAAGGACGAACCGGCGGGAGTGGAGCCCGCAGCGGAAGAGGCGGGTTTGGCGCCTACTTTGGCGGTGCCGGCGGTCTCGGCGGCGATGACGTCGGCGCGGACGATGCGACCGTGCGGGCCAGATCCTTTGATCAGAGCGGGGTCGAGGCCCTTGGCCGCGGCGAGTTTTTTGGCCAGCGGGGAGATTTTAACCCGTTCACCAGCAG
>RGVP01000332.1 GCA_010027235.1 bacterium | reverse complement strand
TTGCTCAAAATGGCGGCACCGGTCCTCAGCGCGTGCGCCCATACCACGCCATCCTCGGCGTCGCGCAGACCGACGTCCGTCAGGTGCTCGGCCTCGTGACCTGCCTCCGTCAACCACTGCGCCATAGCTGGCGGTAGTTGCGCATCGATCAAAAACCTCATTGGAGGGTCAGCACCGCGTGATCCACCTGAGCCGCCGCGTATTCTAGGCACGCGGTGATGTCTTCCCGCTCAAGATAGGGGTAGTCGGCCAGAATTTCGTCCTCAGGCACCTTGGCGGCGAGCATCTCCAGCACGTCTTTGACGCGTATGCGCATACCCCGGATGCAAGGACGTCCGCCGCATTGGTTGGGGTTGAAGGTGATGCGCTCCTTAGTGGTCATGCTCGCACCTTACCTGCTCCCTCCCTTGTCGACAAGCCCGCCCTCGTGGTCTGTTGCCGTCTCTTGGGTGAGTTTGGCCGTAATCTCGATCGCGGCTTCGCGGTGCTAAGCGGGCGACTCTGGGCGCTCACGCGGCGGGCGTGAGGGCGGCGCGGACGAGGGCGGCGATGGCGGGAGGCAAATCGAGGGCGAGGGCGGCTTGGTGCGCGGCGGGGCTCATTTTGCGCCAAGTTTTGCGCAGTATATCGATGAACTTAGCCTCGGGGTAATCGGCGTGGGTGGCGGCGAAATCGGCGATCTCGTTTTCCAAAAAAACGAGGCACGCGGCGTCCTCGAGGGCTTGCGTGCCGGGGTTGGTTTTCAGGCCGGTCTTGGAAACCCATACGACAACCTCGCCGGCCTCGGCGGCGGGAATGCCGGCGGCAAGGAGCAGGGCGCGGGCGCGCTCGGCTTGGCGCACGTAAAGGGCGCGGCGCCAAGTCAGGTAGCCGGGCTTATCCATGGGGAAATCCGTGCGCGGGGAGGTCCAGCGCTCGAGGTGCTGGCAACGCGCGGCGAGACGAAGGAGGGGCGGGGCGGTCGGATCGAGGCGAACTATCCACGCCTCCATGCGGTCGGCGTAGAGGAGTTCAGCGGGATACCCGTCGACCGTTCGGCGGGGGTCGCCGGAGTGGGCGGCGTCGATGGCCCGGCGGGCGAGGTCAAAGGAGGCGTCACTCATGGCGCGGGAGGCGGCTTAGCCTTTGGCCCCGCGCAGGAGGAGGAAGTGGGCGAGGTCGTGTTTCTCAAACTCGTCCCAATAGGCGTCCTCAATTTGCTTCAGGCGGGCATCGGCGTCGATGGGCGGGCCGTCCTTGCCGGTGGCGTGGTCGCGGGCCTGCTCGGCGGCAAGATCGCGGTCGGCAAGGCGGGCAACGAGTTCGTGCCAGAAGACATCGTTCGAATAGTCGCCCTCGATTTTGCGCAGACGCTCGTCGTCGATGAGTTTTTCCGACGGAGCGAGCAGGCCGTTGCTGGCGACGGTCACGAGGTCGGCGGTGCCGAGCGGGGTGGCGAGGTCGAAGAGTTTCTGTTGCAGATCTTCGTA
>RGVP01000331.1 GCA_010027235.1 bacterium | reverse complement strand
CGCACACCCAGCTGGGCCTCGGCGCCTGCTCGGTCCTCTCCGCGACGGGCTGGCCCTGTCCGATGTGCGGCATGACGACGACGTTCACGCACCTCGCGCACGGCGCGATCGGATCGGCGATCACCACCCAGCCCTTCGGCGTGGTGCTCTTCGCGGCGACCGTCCTCCTCGCGGGAGCCGGCCTCGCCGATGCGTTCTGGCCGGCCGGTCGTCTCCGGCGGCTCGCCGCGTGGGCGCAGCAGCGGGAGCTTCCTCTGGCGCTGTTTGTGCTCGCCGGAATGGGCTTTGGATGGGCCTACAAGGCGTGGCTGATGGGCAAGTTCGCGGCGAGTGCGGTCCCGAGCCCTTGACGCCCGCGGACGTGGCGGAGTATACCCAATGGGTCTGGCGGCGATGCAACGCAGCGCGGCGCAAGCAGCCAGACGAAAGTTGAGCCCTCGGGTTTGACAGCATCCCGCGGGGGCGGTTAAGCCTCCGGGGCTCCGGCGGCGGCCTTCGGGTCGCGGTGTCCACCAGCGGGTGGGCCACCACTGGCAACAGTCGTTGGGCACAGCGTGGGCCTCGGTGGAGACACCGAGGGGAGGGTCAGCGGCGGCGACGCCGGTCCCGCCCGGTCTTTGAAAAACAGGTAGCAGCAGCGTGATTGAGAAAGATTGTGCAGCGACAAGCTGCCAGGCAATTCTTCAAGTGGAGAGTTTGATCCTGGCTCAGAGCGAACGCTAGCGGCAGGCTTAACACATGCAAGTCGAGCGCCCCGCAAGGGGAGCGGCGAACGGGTGAGTAACACGTAGGTACGTACCTTTTGGTGGGGGATATGCCGGGGAAACCCGGTGCAATACCGCATGTGCCCGCAAGGGTGAAAGCAGCAATGCGCCAGAAGATCGGCCTGCGGCCCATTAGCTAGTTGGCGGGGTAACGGCCCACCAAGGCAACGATGGGTAGCTGGTCTGAGAGGACGACCAGCCACACTGGGACTGAGACACGGCCCAGACTCCTACGGGAGGCAGCAGTGGGGAATATTGGACAATGGGGGCAACCCTGATCCAGCCATGCCGCGTGGGTGAGAAGGCCTTCGGGTTGTAAAGCCCTGTCGTAGGGGAAGAATTCTGACGGTACCCTACAAGAAAGCACCGGCTAACTCCGTGCCAGCAGCCGCGGTAATACGGAGGGTGCAAGCGTTGCTCGGAATTACTGGGCGTAAAGCGCACGCAGGCGGTTTGGAAGGTCGGATGTGAAAGCCCTGGGCTCAACTCAGGAACTGCATCCGAAACCATCAGACTTGAGGGTGAGAGAGGGTGGTGGAATTCCAGGTGTAGAGTTGAAATTCGTTGATATCTGGAGGAACACCGGCGGCGAAGGCGGCCACCTGGCTCATTTCTGACGCTCATGTGCGAAAGCGTGGGGAGCAAACAGGATTAGATACCCTGGTAGTCCACGCCGTAAACGATGGATGCTAGCTGTTGGAGGTA
>RGVP01000034.1 GCA_010027235.1 bacterium | reverse complement strand
CCCGGCGGCAGCCGGAGGAAATCAACGTGGAACAGGCCGCTCGTGCGGCCGATCTCCTCGAGCGCGGGCTCCGCGGTGGCGATCGAAGCGTGCCGAAAGCCCATCGTCACCGTCACGACGAGCAGCCGTGCCGGCTTCGCCTTTTCAGCCTCGCCAGCGGCGAGTGCCACGTGCTTGGGGGCCGCCGGATTCCACCACGCATCGAGCGTCGCCCGCAGGTCTCCGTCCAACCGCGCCACGCGAAACACGTCCGCCGCTAGGCACACCGCCGCGCGCTCGCCCTCGCTGGCCTTGCGAATCTCGCTCAACTCGCCCCGCCACAAAACATGCGTGCCTACGGTCCAGACCGTGGCGGCGCGGGGCTTGGCGCGCTGGCGCGCACGGGCGCGTTCCAGCCAGTCTCGGTGCTGCTCCACGAAAGCCCGCGCGTCACGTTCGTTGCCGCGCGCAGGGATGGTAGCAACGGCGACACCATCCTTGCGCAACGTCAGGCGGTAGCGTTCGGCGCGCACACTGCGTTCAAAGACGAGATCGGGCTTGCGCGCCGCATCCTCCCCTGCCCGCGCATAGCCGGGGGGCGGAGAAGAAGCGACTGCCACCGACGACCCGGGAGAGGCGTCCGACGGCGCGAGGAAATCCAGAAAGCCTTGGATCATGCCGAGCGTCACAGAGCGATAATACCACCAGAGAACACGCCCGCGCTCACCGCGCCAGCGGTATCTTTCAATCTGCGAACGAAAACTCAGGCCCGTTCACAACTCGACCAATTCCCAACCAACTGCCCCGTCCCCCCCGACCGTCAGCCAAGCAAAGGTGCGCACCCGCGCTCGTGGACGGATAATGCAGCCCGGATTGAGCCAGCGCACACCGTCCGCATCCGTCATATCCGAAGGCACATGGGTGTGACCGCTGAGCACCAATGCGGCCCCCGGGGAGAGACGGCGGGGCGCGATATGTTCGAGATGAAAGACCCGACCGCCACGCACCAGACGCAACGAGAGAGGCCACGGGTGTTCATCATTGTTACCCCGAACCACACGAAGAGGAATGCGTAACGCCTCCAACTCAACCAAGGTTGCTGGCTCGCAGACATCACCCAAATGCCAAATTTCGTGCGCCTTGGACAAACGAGCAGGCAGATCCTCCGGACAATGGTCATGCGTGTCGGAGATCACCGCGATGCGAATGGGCCCGGCGGCAGGCAAAGAAGGGAAGGACGGAACGGACATTGCACCACGAAGGCACAAAAAAGCCCGCCGCAAAAGCGCGCGGCGGGCTTTATGCCCAAAATGATAATCCAGCTGGCTGGAAGCCTCTGCCAGGGCTTACTCCCAATTGAGGACAAACTTGCCGTAGTAGGTGGTGTCTAGCTTGGACACCCCAGGGCTGGGGTTACTGGTGTAGTCATTATTTACACCCATCCGAAACGACCAGGGGCCGGCCAAGGGAAACTCAACACTGGAGTCATGGATCGCCCGGTAATTAGTAAAGTCCTCGAAAGAGGGCACGAAGGTCACGTTGTTGTGCATGACCGCATTCTTGAAATGATAGACGTGGGAAAGACCGAGATCAAGACCGGCACTGCGCACATCCTCATTGGAGGGATTACCGTAGTCTTCAAAACGATAGGAAATACCCGCGCGACTAGTTAGCTTCTGGACGGGGAGGTTCTTGACCAAGTCATAACCAAGGCCGCCGGCGGCCACGTTATAGAAATCGATATCCTTGACGTTATCGAATCCACCCTCGTCTCGAACATACCAAGTAACGTGTTCCGAAAGGTAGCGGGAATAGTCGACGCCGACATGAAACTTTTCCTCCGACTTCAATTTGTCGGTCTGCTGATAGCCAAAATCGGTGTAAAAGAGAAGGGTGTCATCTGGGCTCGTAAGAGTCGCCTTGGCGCCGCCGGCATAGCCGAGTTGCTCGCTATTACCGGTCTTGCCGGAGAGGCTGAAAGCGGCCTCGTATTTCCATTTTCGCATCAACTGGGCTACGGCGGGGTCAATTTGGCCTGGACCCCAGGTGGCCGCGACCTTGTCCACCGTGGTGGAAATCGTGCCGTCCTTACCCTTGATCTTAATCTCACCGTTTTTTTTGGCCTCTACCATGCCCTCCATGGTCGTGCCTCCCGTCAGACGAATAAACAAAGGTTTCTCGGTCTCCAGCTTCACCACCTCGCTCTGCTTGATGCTAAGCGTGCCAGCATAGTCGGTGACAAGGGTGATGGTGCCGTCGACGACTTGAGTAACGGATCCAGTGAGACGGGCGCCGGTTTTAGTCTCAACGACATCGGCCCGAAGAAGTGCGCCGCCGAGCGAAAGAGCGAACAGCACGCGGAAGAAGAAAAGGCAGTAGGGTTTCATGGGGACCTCGATTGAAAAAGGCCCCTCCTGGCTGTCAACCCGCTCTCTGCTCGGCCCAAATCTTTTCGCATGCTCGACACACCGGAGCCGCGCGCCTTCGCTGCACCCGTGTCTGCATCTGTTATCCAACGCTCCCCGCTCCTAATCGCCGACGGCTGGCGGGATTACCAACTGCTCCACTGCGGCTTTGGCATGAAGCAGGAACGCTGGGGCCGCGTGAATCTCGTGCGCCCTGACCCGCAGGTTATCTGGCCCAAGTCCGACGGACCCAGCTGGACAGGCTGGGACGGGTTCTACCACCGCAGCCCAGAGGGCGGCGGCCGCTGGGAATTCAAAAAACAACCCCCAGAAAACTGGACCATCGGCTACGAGCGTCTCGGTCTGACCTTCCGCATCCAGCCTACCAGCTTTAAACACACCGGTCTCTTCCCCGAGCAGGCGGTAAACTGGGAGTGGTCCTCTTGCCTCATTCGCGAGGCCCGCGCCACCGGCCGCGAAATCAACGTTCTCAACCTCTTCGGCTACACCGGAGCCGCCACCTGCGCGGCCGCCAAAGCCGGCGCGAGCGTTACCCACATCGACGCGTCTGAGGGCATGGTGAAATGGTGCCGGGAAAACGCCGCTCTCTCCGGCCTGGCCGACGCACCCATCCGTTACATCGTCGACGACTGCCTGAAATTCGTGCGCCGCGAGCTAAAACGCGGCAAGCGCTACGACGCCATTATTATGGACCCGCCCACCTATGGCCGAGGCGCTGGCGGAGAGATGTGGAAACTAGAAGACAGCCTGTGGGAACTCCTACGCGAGTGCCGCGAGATTCTCACGCCCAACCCCTTGTTTTTTCTAGTTAACGCCTACACCGCCCGCCTCTCGCCGACCGTCGTGGCCAACCTGCTCCACGCCCTGCTGGGCGACCGGCCAGGCCAGATCACCGCCGGAGAGGTAGGCCTGCCTATCCAAGCCGACACCACGGCGGGGGCCAAAGCAGACTACGCCAAAATCCTCCCGTGCGGAATCTATGGCCGCTGGCAGTCTAGTGCTTGAGCACGCAGCCCGTTCGCCATCCGCCCCGACCGCTGGCCTCCTATTGCTCATGCGTTTTTTTCGCCTCACCCCACTCCTTCCTCTTTTCGCCGCCGCGTCCTTCCGCACCCGCGAATTCGACGGCCAAACCTCCGCCCAGATCTTCGGTTCGATTAGCGCGACCTATCAATATTAACCAAGCTGGGGCGCACGTCTTGAGCCGCACATTTTCCATTCGTCATTCAGCATTGGTCATCCGTCATTAGGCGCAGCGCCATGTCCTTTGCCGATTCCTACCACGCCACCACCCTCGCCCTCCTCGACTTCGTCAGGCAGAAAAACCTGCCTACGCTCCGCGCCCTCGGCCCGATCATCGGACGCTCCCTCGCTGCTGGAGGCGTGCTCCACCTTTTCGGCTCCGGTCATTCCGAAATGCTTGCACGCGAGATCATCGGCCGCGCCGGCGGATTGATGCCTGTCACTGGTCTATTCGACCCCGGCTATGGCTTTTCAGAGAATGTGGTCGGCTACGGCGACCGACTCGCCCGCCGCTACGAAAATACCTACGGTCTGCAGACCGGCGAATGCTTCATCATAATATCCAACTCAGGCAAAAACGCCTCACCCATCGAAGTTGCCCTGCACGCTAAATCTCGCGGCCTGGTCACGATCGCCCTGACTGCCCTGAGCATGAGCACAACGGCCAGCACCATCCATCCAGGCGGCCGCAATCTGCACGCCGTTTGTGATTATGTCCTAGACAACGGAGGGGTTCCCGGAGACGCAGTGGTTGAGGTGGATCCCGGTCGCTTCGCCGGCCCGACTTCAACTTTAACCGGGTCACTGCTGCTCAACCTGCTCGCCTTGGAAGCTATCGAGTGGCTACGCGCCGAGAGCCACTCCCTCCCCCTTGTTACTAGCCAAAATGTGCCTGGTGGCATGGAGGCCAATATCGCTCTAGCCGCCCGCTACCGGACTCGGCTGAGCAAACTTATCGGTTGAACCTGCAAGCCGCGACTGGAGGCGATGAGGCGGCGAGCAATCGCGATTTTCAGGATAAACAGGTCAGTAGTGCGGAGGCCGCTCCTCGGGCAGGGACCCGCCCGCCTCTCCGGCAGCACCCGCCGCGACCGATCGCTCGCGCAGACGGGCCAACTCGCGCGCGATCCGGTCCAACCGCTCCGCCATTTCAAGCATCGCACGGTCCTGCTGGCTCACGTGGTGCTCCAGCCATGCGACCCGCTCCTCAATCCGCTCAATTCTCGCCTCAGACATTTGCCACCCCCTGGAAAGCAGTGAGGACCGACTCCACTGCCCGCGCGACTTTAGCATACCACTGTCGCCCCTGAGCAGTTAAGTTCACCATTCGCTGAGCCAGCCGTAAACGCATCCCTGTTTCCTCAGGCTGAATAGCACTTCGCAGGGGATCATCCACCCCCGCTTCCATCTGCGCACACTGGTTCTCCTCGCGAGGCGTCCGGGCGTTTAGGCGGCGGCAGAGCTTAATTTCATTCAGACTTGGCATAAACCCATCGCTCACCAGTAGACGAATCGGATCCATGGCCAGAACCTTGAGCGCCGCCTCGCCATCATTTGCGATCAAAGCCTGATAGCCCAAGCGGGCCAATGCCCAGTTATGGATGCCAAGGGCGGTGAAATCATCTTTAACGGCGAGAACCTGCATGAGAAAAAAGGGAAAGGCCCGCGGGTGCGGATAAACTTTGACCGAAGCAATGCCCAGCCTGCCCGCAAGTCGAGTGCAAGGGTGCCACCCTAAACCAATAAAAAACCGCCGCCTCGGTAAGGAGGCGGCGGTCGTAGGTTGCGCTTAGGCGCGACCGCTGGTCGTAAGGTCGCAGACCTTACTTCTTGGCGGCGGGCTTCTTCGCAGCGGCTTTGGCGGCCGGCTTCTTGGCAGCAGCCTTAGCGGCGGGCTTCTTCGCCGCTACTTTGGCAGCGGGCTTCTTAGCCGCGACTTTAGCAGCGGGTTTCTTTACGGTCTTTTTGGCAGTGGCCATGATGTATCTCCTGTTGTTGGTTTGGTTCTGGGTCTGACACCGGACGAAGACCTTGGGGAAAGGCCCGCCGGACACCGCGCATTTTGCGCTGCGTGAGCGGCAGCATTCATGGCGACGGTTTCTTTGCAAGCAAGAGATGCGAAAGTAGCGCGTTTTTTTAAAAAAACAATTTGTATCCATTATAAAAATACGGATTAAAGACCCGTTCTGACCGTTTTAAAGGCCAGCAAATCCGGTTTGCGCCGGGCTAAGGCGTGCTCGATGCTCAAGCTGTCCCATGCACCAAGTCCTCCCGGAGCTCCTGCTCCTGTTTCTGCTCCTCCTCGCCAACGGCTTCTTCTCGATGGCCGAATTGGCAGTCGTCTCCTCCCGTAAGACCCGCCTGCGCGAACTAGCCGAGTCCGGCGATCGCCACGCCGTTCGCGCCCTAGCCGTAGCCGAGTCCCCCACCCGCTTCCTCTCTACTGTGCAAGTGGGCATCACGTTCGTCGGCACCCTCGCCAGCGCAGTCGGCGGCGCCGCTCTGGCTGATACCCTCGCATCCGCGCTTGCTCCCCTGCCGGTCATCGGTCCGCACGCCCGCACACTCGCCCTAGGCCTCGTCGTGGTCGGGATCACGCTCGCCTCAGTGGTGATCGGCGAACTCGTTCCAAAACGGGTGGCGCTCGCCAACCCGGAGGGTATCGCTCGGTTGGTAGCCGGTCCCGTAGCCCGGCTCTCCAATCTCGCCCATCCCGTCGTCGCCGGCCTTTCTTGGTTAACCGAAGGCATTCTCAAAATCTTCGGCCTTGGTCTCGCCCGCGACCACTCCGTCTCCGAAGGCGAGATCAACGACCTCGTCCAGCAAGGCTTGAAAACCGGCGCCTTCAACCCGACTGAGACCGAAATGGTCGCAGGCGTCCTCGGCCTCGACCAACTCGGCGTCACCGCGATCATGACCCCTCGGCCCAAAATGGTCTTCCTCAACCTGGACGACCCCGATGAGGTAAATTGGAGGAAGATCGTTACCAGCGGCCACTCCCGCTACCCCGTATACACCGCTCATCGCGATCAGGTGGTTGGCGTGGTCACGGTAAAAGCCCTTTGGGCAAACTCAGCCTTTGGCCTACCCTCGAATCTGAAAAGCGTGATGTCGGTTCCGCTCATCGTGCCAGAGTCGATGACTGTGATCCACCTGATCGAGCAATTCCGCAAGACCGGCCAGCACCTCGCCCTCGTGACCGATGAGTTTGGCGCTATGCAGGGGCTGGTGACCATGATCGACGTGATGGAAGCCATCGCCGGCGATCTACCCGAGAAAGGCCGCCGCGCTGCGCCCGAGGCCCGGAAACGCGAGGACGGTTCATGGCTGATCGACGCCACTCTCCTCGTCCCCGAGTTCAAGGAACTACTCAGCCTCGACGAACTGCCCCACGAAGATACCGCCGAATACAAGACCGCCGGTGGCTTTGTGATGACCTACTTTGGCCGGATCCCGCACGCCGGCGACCATTTCGACCACGCCGGTTGGCGCTTCGAAGTGATCGATATGGACCGCCACCGCATCGACAAAATCCTCGCCGCTCGGTTGCCCGAAACCGCACCCGAATCCGAAGACGATGCCTCCACTTAAAAAACCCTTGGCGAATAATCTGGGAACAACCGCGAGCAAGTTCCCCTTGTCGAAACGCGGTCAGGTCGCAACCTGCGGACCTACCGCCGTGAACGCCGAATCATGCAAGACCCCTTCACCGGACGCCCGACCCTCCTCAGGGGAAGCCGCGATCCCGGTCCCGCCGGCCAAGCCGCTCTTCAACACGATCACCAGCGACGACTGGAAGCGTTCGCTCGCCTCGGCGCGGCAGCGCAGAAAGTCGGCATCGGAACGGATCCGGACGATGATCTCATCCTCTGGGAAGCCGACGAACTGAGTCTGCTCGCCGGCGCGGACGCGCTATGGGGCGAACTCGCCGCCGCCGCCGCCGCCTTCCGTGAACTCGTTCCCATCGTCCCGCTCGGAGACTTCGGTTTTCCCGCCGACCACGAGGACCCCATGGGGGAAGGCAGCCCCCGCCTCCGCCGCATCGGCAGCGGCGTCGAAGCCTCGGCCTACCAGTCAGTCCACGACGGATTAATTTATAAATTTTACCTGCCACGTGAAGAGGGCCGCATTGGAGGCACCTTCTCCTTCGCTGCTCGCACGCCCACCGAAGGCCTAGACTCGCCAGCCCTCCAAGCCGATGCCTGCCTCGGCGGCTACTTGGATCTACTGGAAAAATTAGCTCTTATTCTTGCCTTGGACGGCATGCCCACGGAAGTCGTCGCGGTTACCCCCGAAGGCGTGCTGGTGGCCAAACAACTCCTCGGTGACCGCCTGCCCGAGGGCGCCGACGTGAGCAATTCGCTGCCGTCCGCCCTGATTCCCATCCCCGCTCGCTTCCTCCGCGCCCACCGCGACCACCCCCGGTTAGCCTTCATCGACGGGCGCCCCTGGTTCATCGCCGATATCCACGCAAAAAACCTCGTGCGCGATCCAACCGGCCGCCTTCGCGTCATCGACCTGCTATCCGCTCCCTTTCCCTGCCGACTCGCGGCCGCCAACCCCCTCATGCAAGGCTGGCTTGAGCGCGTGCAAAGAGACCCGCGGGCCGGTCTTCTGCCCACCTCCGCCGACGAAGATCTTTAATCCCCTTTATCTATTATTCAACCGAACCCAGCGGGCGAGCACCGCGACGTGCTTTAATAACTCCGGCGGGAGTAAACGAAATAGCGCAACCGTTGGCCCAAACGAAAGCAGCCACTGGAATCCCGACCTACCCTTTTTTCTTAACCAGTAGATCACTCAAATAGCCGCCACGCAAAAGCCAAACAGGAGGCCTTCGGCGAGGCCGGCCACCGCCAGCGCAAGTGGCTCGTCCTGCTATCCATAACCACCCTTTTCACCGCTCCCCTCTTTTGGACGAGCCAAGAGTCGCGATCAGCCAAGCCCCCCCCAGACCACCCCTAAAAACGCGCCGCTGCAGGCTCACAGCTAGGACCAACCGCCCCTCGCTAGCCTCAGGCAAAAAATTCTGCTTGCACGACCGAGCGGGCACCGCACCGTCAACACCTCGGTCGAGTCCCTATCGTCTAGTCTGGCCTAGGACACTACCCTTTCACGGTAAGAACCGGGGTTCGAATCCCCGTGGGGACGCCAATTTGATCGAGACAGTCACCGCCGGCAAACCGGCCGGAGAAAATAGCAGGGTTAACCGGCCGAAACGGTTTTCTTAAGCGGATTTTTTTGAGAACCACCGCCGAGGGAAGTCTTTAGCGAAGGCGCCTCGACCCAGCAACCCGGCACCAACACATGGTGGGGCGCCGTCGGCAGACCCGTCTCCCCACGATGCAACATCCCCACCACCATGTCCACCGCCAGGGAACCGATAATCCCAGGATCGAGATGGATGCCCGAAAACCCTTGGTTCAATTTGTTATTGTTTAGCAGCAGCAACTCCACGTCCCGCGAGAACTTGCGCTTGCTGCCGGAAAATATATCCAACAATGGGCCGGCGTGGGTAGCTAAAACCACGTCTGGAGCGTTCGTCTCGAACCAACGCAGAAAATGCCCGGTAAATTCGCCCGGCGGCCGGTATTCACAGAAAGGAATCCGGTTTTCCGGAGCCAACCGAAGCTGGAGCCGCAAAATTGCCCCCAGCCAGCGGTCACCCATATTAGGACTATCATCCGGCTCGGACATCACGAAGCCGATGCGTTTGTAGCCTTTGGCGATACAACGATGCATCGCATCCGTCGCCGAAGCAAAAGCATCCTCGGATACCCGGTGTAAATCCGGCTGATTCAAGGTAAGCCCGAGCGCAACGGCCGAAAAGTTTTGCCAGGGTAACTCGATCTCACTCATGCCCGGGGGCAGACGACCGATGAGCAGACCGCTAATACCGCGACTCAAAAGAATCTGCGCAAAGCGCGCCGGCGTCATACCAGGTTCCCCCAGCCAGAAATCCTCTAACTTGTAGCCCAACTCGGCCGCACGCGCCGCCGCCCCCGGAAAGTAGTCCGGGCGGTCGTGATGCGGCGGGCGCCAGCCATACCGAGTGGAGTAGTTGGTTACAAAAGCCAAGACCACATCCTTCGCCGCTTGCTGAGTCCGGCGCGAGCGCATGAGCGCAGTCACCAGCGGGTTGGTGCGGTAATCGAGTTCACGCGCGATGCGCTGCACCCGCTCGCGCACCTCGACGGAGATGCGGGCATTGTTGCGTAGCGCCAAGGAAACGGTGGAACGATGGACACCGGCCTTGTCGGCGACGTCCTGCAGAGTCGCGGGTTGGGGCATTGGGGGTAGGGGCTAAGAAAAAACAAGAGGACGGAGCTATTTAGTCAACAATAAGCGCATGACACAAAAACTCCCTTCATTTACTTTGTTCAACAATGTCGTGTGCAGAAAGGGTGAACCCATGCGCGTGTCGTATAGGTTACAAATCAGTTAGTCGCTTTCCGTCCGCTTCCAACCCTCCCCAACTACCATGAAACTGCATAGCATGCTCGTGCCCTTGGCACTGCTTACCGTCGCCGCGTCCGCCCAGACGACCGTCTACTCCACCAACTTCAGTTCTGGCGCATTGCGCACCTCAGGCTCCACCTACAATACTGGAGATTGGACATTGGCCTCGACCAAAAATACTTTGGGAGGGAGTGGGTCAGGCTCAGCGTCACTCTCGGGCAGCGGACTATCATTTGGAATGGCCTCAACCACATCAGGATTCGTAGAAACCCAGACTCGATTCACAGACTCACCCATAACATTAACAAACATTAATGACTACGTTCAGCTAAAAATTGCCTTCACCAATAACGCTAAAGTTGTGGGCGGGACGGCAAGCACAAGCAGCTCGATTGCGATTGGGCTATTTGACACGGGCGGAAGTGGAAATCGCCCCGCAATTGGCCTGCAAACCTCGGGACTTACTACAACAACTAGCTCGGCTTATGCCACGGGAAATGCAGCAAATTGGGAAGGCTACTCAGGCAGAATTACACCCAGTTCGGGCACTAACCAAATATACACTCGCCCACTACAGTCCGGAATAGGAACTACTTCAGCTAACCAAGAAGTATTATACAACAACGTAGGAGGAGGTGCATACAACAATCCAGCCGGAGTCCAACTGGGCACCGCGACTTCCACTCTTAGTTTACTGACTGATGGACAAAAGTATAATGCAACGTTGAAAATAAGCCTTACCAACTCCAATGAATATACGGTTTTATTCTCGTTGGCGGATTCGAGTAACAACGAAATTCAATCGATTTCCAAATTAGCCACTAACACGACTTTCATTTCCGGTTTGTCGTTTGACGGATTAGCATTCGGGTATCGCAACAATAGCTCTCCCGGTCAGGCAACAGGCCTGACCCTCACCTCAGTAGAAGTAACTAATTACTCCGCCGTTCCCGAGCCAGCCAACGTCGCTACGCTGATCGGTCTAGCAGGCCTCGCTGCCGTCGGCCTCCGCCGCAAACACAAGGCCTGATCAAAACCCGCTCCTAAACCTCCTTTGCAACGAAGGCGCACTTCCTCGGAGGTGCGCCTTTTTTATCTATTTGAGCAGTGCCCGCAACCCTTACGGCCCTTCTGCTTCCCCTTCATGAGATACTTGCCCAACCTCCAACGGTTCCCCGCGATCAGTCTGCTTGCTATCGCATCTACCGTTTGCCTCTACGCCGGCGAGCTGAAGGTCGACATCAACCGCGACACCAAAAACACCGCCACCCAAACCGCGGTCGGCTACACGCAGTGGACGACCGCGAGCAGCGGAGGCACCACCAGCACGGGCACCACGCCGATTACTAAAAATTTCACGTCCGCGACCGGAGAGGCCGTCACTGTATCGCTTGCCATGACCGCGACGGCCCAGGCCGCCGGCGGCACCGGACTGAACGGCACCTACTACCAGACCGGTGTCGCCATCGACGGTCAAAAACTGGTCAGTGATGGCGTCACGGTTGCTCCGAATGTCCTGAACGCCGGCGGCCAAATTCAGATGACCCTGACCGGCCTCTCCGCCGGGCCGCACACTCTGCTCACCTATCATAACGCAGGGGACTCCCCCACGCTTCCCGGCGGCCTTGGCACTATGGCCCCCATCAAGGTTTACCTCAACGGCACCTACGTCACCGCAATCACGCCCTCGATTCGCTCGACCGACATTCTCACTCCTATTGTTTATCTTGAATTTACCACCGCCTCGACCACCAGCGTGACCACTGTGCTTTTTGCGGCCGACACCGCCGCCACCGCAAATACCAAAAACGTGGTTCTAAACGGCTTCGAGATAGATACCCCAAATTCCACGCGTATCGCCAACGCCCCAGTGCCCGCCGACGCGGATGAGCATGTGAATGCCGATACCCTTTCTGTTCCCCTTTCCTGGTCCGCGGCGACCGCCGGCACCGCCGTCTCCCATGACGTCTATTTCGGCACCGGCTTGACCGCCGTCAAAACCGCCACCCGCGCCTCCGCCGCCTTCCTCGGCAACCAGACCGCCCTCACCCGCACGGTCCCCGTCGCCGATCCGCACTCCACCTATTACTGGCGCGTCGACGAGATCGATGCCCTCGGCAACATCACCGCCGGCACCGTCTGGTATTTCCGCCCCCGTCACCTGGCCTTCCCCGGCGCCGAGGGCTACGGTCGCTTCGCCCGAGGCGGTCGCGGCGGCCGGGTCGTCCACGTCACCTCCCTAGCCGATTACGCCGTCGGTGCCACCCCCATCCCCGGGACCCTCCGTTATGCCGTTGAAGTGGAAACCGGCCCACGCGTAATTATTTTCGACTTAGGAGGTATCATTACCGTCGATCACCGCCTTACCCTTGCCGCACCCTATGTCACCCTAGCCGGTCAGACCGCACCGGGAAAGGGCATCTGCCTGCGCCAGTGGCCGCTCGGTCTCAGCGGCGCAAAAGACGCCGTGATCCGATTCCTCCGCAATCGCCCGGGCAACCTCAGCGGCCAGACCATCGACGGCGGCGGACTCGCCGGCTGTGACCACTCCATCATGGATCACTGCTCTATCAGCTGGTCCATTGACGAGGCTTTTAGCTCCCGTAGCGCGAAAAACATTTCCCTACAAAATACTCTCATCTCCGAGGCACTAAACATCGCCGGCCACCAAAACTACCCCGCCGGCACCGCCCACGGTTACGCCGCCACCATAGGCGGCGATAAGGGAAGCTTTCACCATAATCTTCTCGCCCACTGCGAAGGTCGTAACTGGTCCCTCGGCGGTGGTCTCGACGCCTCCGGCACCACGTTCGCCGGTCGCCTAGATATCACCAACAACGTCGTCTACAACTGGCGAGGACGCACCACGGACGGCGGCGCGATGGAGGTGAACTTCGTCAACAATTACTACAAACCCGGCGCTGCCACCACCCTCGTGCCCTACGCACTGACCATGCAGCACGAGGATAATTTCGCCGGCTCTCAGCGCGCCTACTTCGCCGGCAACGTCATGGCGGGCTATTTCACCGAAGCGAGCCAGACCGTCGGTCGCCGCAGCGTTGTCTCCAGTGGCATTCCGACACCGACCTACGAAACCTTCGTTGCCGCGCCCTTCTTCGGCTCATTTATCACCACCCAGACCGCCACCGGTGCCTACAAACGCGTGCTCTCTGATGTCGGCGCCAACCGCCCCCTCGACGACCACGACGCCCGCGTGATCCGCGAAACCCTCACCGGCACCTACACCTACACCGGCACCGGCCCCTACGGAGGTTATCCAGGTCTGCCCAATTCCCAGACCGACGTCGGCGGCTGGGAGGATTACCCGACCGTCTCGCGCCCCACCGGTTTCGACACCGACGCAGACGGCCTCCCCGATTGGTGGGAAACCCTCCACGGCACCAACCCCGCCTCGCCCGCGAACGATTTCACCGACCCCAACGCCGATCCCGACGCGGACGGCTACACCCGCCTCGACGACTACCTCGCCTGGCTGGCCCTGCCCCGCCTCGAAACCACCGCGGGCGCGTCGGTCGAGTTTGATCTTTCCACGCTCACCACCGGCTACACCAACTCGCCTGTCCGCTCGGTCCAACTCGCCCCCGCGTCCGCCTCGGCTGGCCTCGTGCAACTCCTCCCCGACGGCAAAACCGTGCGCTTCACCCCCTCCGGCGGCTTCACCGGCCTGGCCCGCTTCACCCACACCGTCACCGACGCCACCAGCGATTCGCTGTCCGGCGAGATCGGCATCCGCGTAGCCCCAGCTAACGTAACCGTCACGCCTACCCTCTCAATCACTCGCGATGGCGACACCCTGACCCTGTTCTTCACCGGCTCGGCGGGCTTACAATACTCGCTGCAACAAGCGACGGATTTTTCGGACTGGACGAATTTCCAAGTCATTGCGGCCACGGGCACCCTGCAGAGCATTACAGTGCCCCCTGAACTGTTCCCCGCACCGCGCCGTTTCTTCCGGGCCGTGCGGTAACTCTGCTTCCCATGTCCCGCCGCCCCTCGTTCGTCCGCGATCGCCTACACACCGCCCTCGCCGCTCTCGCCCTGCTCGGCGCCGCCACCTGCGCGCGCGCCCAGATCCCCACTTTCCCCGGCGCCGAGGGCTACGGCGCCTACGCCACCGGAGGTCGCGGCGGCGACGTCTACTATGTCACCAACCTGAACGCCTCCGGCACCGGCTCCTTTGCCGACGCCATCTCCACCGTTCCCGCCGCCGGCCGCACCATCGTGTTCGCCGTATCCGGCTACATCCGCCTGCCCAGCGGCTCCGGAGGCACGCGCATGACCGCGTCCAAAGTCACCATCGCAGGCCAGACGGCACCTGGCGATGGAGTCGGCATTTATAACAATGTCTTCCGCATCTCAGGGTCGAACGTCGTGCTCCGCCATCTGCGTTTCCGCCTAGGAAAATACGGCACCTCCGGCGACTGCATCGACCTCGATAGCGGTTGCACCAACGCCATGCTGGACCACCTCTCGATCCAGTTTTCCCAAGACGAAAACATATCCAGCTACAGCACCCCGCCGGAGAATCTCACACTCCAGTATTCCCTGAACTCTTGGGGCCTTGAAACTCACTCCTGCGGCGGCCTATGGGACCAAAACCACGCCACCGCCCACCACACCCTTTGGTCGCATAACCACACCCGCAACCCCAAGGCCCGCCCCAACGGCCTGCTCGAATGGGTGAATAATGTCACTTTCGACTGGGACATCGGCTTCATCATGGGCGACTCCTACACGCCATCGTCGTGGAAGGCCAACGTCGTGGGCAACTACTTCATCTGCCCCCCAGGCAACATCCGAACCTACATACTCGAGAAAGGCTGGCTCGACCGCAACGCCGCCCGCAAACCGACCTTCAGCATCTACCTCGAAAACAATTATCTGGATGCCAACGGTGACGGCCTGCTGAACGGCGGTCTAGTTGGATATGAACGAGTTGAAGGAAAAGAGTTCGATCCCTCCGAAGTCGTGCCCGATTACGCGACCAACGCCGACGTGGCCCGCTACTATAAGAACACTACGCCCTTCACCGGTTCCACCGCCGGCGTCGCCACCGACTCGCCCCGCCTCGCCTACAAAAAAGTAGTCTCCGCCGCCGGCGCTCTCCGCCTCGACTCCACCTATGGCGGCGGCCTCCGCGACGAAGTGGACACCATTCTCGTCAACAAACTCGTTACCCAGTCTGCCTTCCACGTGACGCGCGAGTCGGATACCGGCGCGAGCGCCTCAGGTTTTGGCCTTCTGAATTCCACCTCAGCCCCCCTCGATACCGACCGCGACGGTATGCCCGACGCCTGGGAAAGCGCCCTTGGCTGGACCGTCGCTACCCAAGACCATAACACCGCCCTAGCCTCGTCCGGCGGCGTCCTCACCGGGACGACCATGTTCCCGCCCGGGACCATCGCAGGCTACACCCGCCTAGAGGAATACCTCCACTTCCTCGCCAGCCCGCACGCCACCATCGCAAAGAACACCGTCGCGCTACCTAGCTCTTTCACGGTCGACCTCTCGCGCTATACTCCCGGCTTCAACTCCCTCACCCCCGTCTTTACGATCGCGAACGTCATCGGTGGCACCACCGCGCAATCCGGCACCGGCGGCGCCGTCGTCACCTTCACCCCTACCGTAAACTTCGCCGGTCGCGCCCGCTTCGAATTCACGGTCACCGATTCCCAGGGCGACACATGGACCCAGTCGATGCTCCTGCTCGTCTCCACCGTGAGCGTCCCCCGCGACCTCGTCTGGCAGGGCGACGGCACCACCAATGCTTGGAACACCACCGCGAGCACCTGGCAGCGCAACGGTGAGGCCACCGCCTTCGCCTCGGGGGACAACGCATTATTCGACGACCGCGGTTCTGCCAGCCCCACCCTCACCGTCGCCAGCACGATCACCGCCGGCACGCTCACCTTCGACACGACCAAAAGCTACACCGTATCCGGCACCGGCGCCATCTCCGCAAGCGGCACCCTCACCAAACGCGGCCAAGGTTCACTCACCCTTTCAAATTCCGGCTCCAATAGCTTCGCCTCCATCATCCACGAAGCCGGCACCTTAGCCCTAACCAAGTCCACTGCCGCCGGAGGCGCCAAGATCTCTCTCCAAGGCGGCACCATCACGTTCTCACCCGATGTCGTCGGCAGCAGCGTGGCCAACGCCCTCGAATTTACCGTGCCCACTGTCATCAACGTGACCACCCAGCACAACTCAACCGGTGCCTGGACCGGCCCGGGGGACATCACCGTCAATACCTCCGCGCTCTGGACCGTCACCGGTTCTTGGAGCGGCTACTCCGGCCGCATCACGCTCGGGCCGACCGGCACTCCCCGCATCCGCCTGAACAGCACGAGCAACACAAATTTCGGCTCGGCCAACCTTGCCGTGGATCTTGGCCAGGGCTCAGGCCAGTTCATGAACCGCAATGGCGGCGCCACCGCCTACGCCGTCGGCACCCTCACCGGTGGCCCGAACACCCAGTTGCAAGGCACCCAGACACCCAACGCCACAAACGATAACACCTCCCTCTATAGCATCGGGGCGCGCAATGAAAACGCCACCTTCCAAGGCATCATCACCAACGGTGGTTCCACCGGTCTGGTAGCCACCCTGATCAACAAAGTCGGCTCCGGCACCTGGACCCTCACCGGCGCCTCCACTCACACCGGCCTGACCACCGTATCCGCAGGCACACTGCGCCTGAACGGCTCTTTCACCACCGCCCCCATCACCGTGGCCTCCGGCGCCACCCTTGCCGGCTCCGGATCCACCGCCGGTCTGGTGACCGTCTCCTCCGGTGGAAAACTAAACCCCGGCGCGACCGACGGCGCCGCCGGCACCTTAACCGCCTCCGCCGGCCTTAACGCCGCCAGCGGCTCCACCTTGGTCTTCGACCTCGGCCCCACCCCCGCCGCCACCTCGGATAAAATCACTGTCTCGGGCGGCACCTTCACCCTCGGCGCAACCGTCAACGCCCAAATCAACTTCCTCGACCTCGCCGCCGGCCTCGCCCCCGGCACCTACCCGCTGGTTGACGGCACCTCCACCCTGTCAGCCTCCAGCAGCACCGTAGTGCCCGTGCTCCCAGCCGCTACCGGCACCACCCGCCAAACCTTTTCCATCAGCCGCGCCGCCTCCGGCAGCGCGACTTTCATGAACCTCGTGGTGGTCGGCTCCGCCGCCCCCCTCGTCTGGTCCGGCCCTGCCGGTGGCCAGTGGGACCTGAATACCACTTCCGGCAGTTTCACCGGCGGGTCCCCATCTGTTTTCTATAATCTCGACCGCGTCACGTTCGACGATACCGCCGCCGGTGGCTCCATCATGCTCGCCGGCACACTCCAGCCCTCCGTCGTCACCGTGAACAACGCCACACGCGATTATTCTTTCGACGGCACAGGCATGCTCAGCGGCGCCGCCCGCCTCGTCAAATCCGGCGCCGGCACCCTCACCATCGCCAATACCGTAGCCAATACTTTTACTGGGGGCGTGCGCATCGAAGCCGGCTCCCTAGCCCTAGGCAACGCCACCACCTCCCTCGGCTCCGGCGTCGTCACCCTCGCCGGCGGCACCCTTTCCCTACCCAACGCCACCGTATTCCTGAATAATTCGTTCGTCTGCTCCGGCACCTCCGCCATCGCCTCCGCCTACACCGGCAACTCGACCATCGTAAACTCGACCGCGAGCACGTTCTCCAGCTCCGGCCCCGCCACGCTCGACCTGTCCAGCGTCGCCGGCATCCTGAGCATCAACGGCGCAATGTCCGGCTTCTCAGGCACAATCAATTTGGGCGCCGGCTCCGGCATGCTGCGGCTAAATTCGAATTCCGCCGGATCCAGTGACGTGAACTTTGGCTCCGCCACCACCCACTTCGCCCTAGGCTCCGGCTCCGCCCGCCTGACCAACCGCAACGGCGGCCTCACTATCGAACTAGGCGCCGTCTCCGGCGGCCCTAATACGATTCTCTCTGGCCGCCAGAGTGCCAGCGGCACCACCGCCACCGTCTACCGCGTCGGCGCGCTCGGCTCCGACACCACCTTCGCCGGCTCCATTCAGTCGGGCGGCGACCTCGCCGGTGTGCAGATCGTAAAAACCGGCGCGGGCGCCTGGACCCTTTCCGGCGTTTCCGACTACACCGGCAGCTTCACCATCGAGGCCGGTCGCGTGATCCTCCCCGGCACCCTCGCCTGCTCCGGCAACGTCGAGGTATCCGGCGCCGGGACCCTCGAACTTTCAGCTGGCACGGTGCGCGCCGCCGCCGTCGAAGTCACAGCGGCTGGCACCGTTACCGGTCCAGGGTTGATTGACGGTGACTTAAACATACGCGGCACCGTAACCGCCTCCAGCCTCGGCTCGCTGGTCGTGACCGGTGACGTCGTGAACGACGGCGTGCTCCGTCTTTCAGGCGGCGCCGAACTCATAATCGCGGGAACCGTGGTAAACAACGGTGTCCTAGACCTCATGACCGCCGGCGGCGTCCTCCCGCCAAACCTAGTGAACAATGGCACCGTCCTCAATGCCTCCGCCGTCAAACTCTCCTCCTGGTCGCGCGAAGGCAACAGCTTCACCCTAACCATCGCCTCCTACGCCGGTCACAGCTACACTCTTCAGACGACCGATGATGTCAGTGTCGGCTGGACCGACCTTGAAACCCGCGACGGCACCGCCGGTCAGAACCTCATCTTCACCCACGACGGCGGCCCCACACCGCGTCGGTTTTATCGTATTAAGGTTCGCTGATGCCCCCGCTCCGCGCCTGCGCCCTCGCCGCGCTTTTCGCCCTCTTGCCGCTCGGGCTATGCGCCGAAGACGCCCTCCCGCCGCCCTCACCCGCCGTCGTCGCCTTCTCCACCGAGCGCCCGCGCGAACTCGAACGCCCGCTGCGCTACAAGCCCGACGGCGGCGATTTCGTGATCGAGAACGGCCGGGAGTTTTTTAATCGGCCTCTCTACGGAACCCACACCGCCTTCCGCGTCGACGGCGGCGACCGCCCCGAATGGTCGCTCTACCTGCCCGGCCGCGGCGGCAATCTCCGGCTCGGCCTCGTCGCCGCCGACGGCACCGTGCGCTGGCTGCACGACACCGCTCGGGTCGTCACCCGCTACCGCCCCGGGTCGCTTCGCCACGAGATTACGGACCCTGCCCTTGGCCCGGATGGTGCGCTTATCGTAGACTCCATCCCCTGCGCCGAAGCCGAGGGCCTGATCGTCCGCGTCGAGGGGAACCGCCTCGACGCGCCCCTCGTCCTCGGCTGGGCCTACGGCGGCGCTAGTGGCCAACGCGGAAAACGCGACGGCGACATCGGCACCGAGCGCGTGCCCATCGGCGAATACTTCCAATTCACCTCGGAAAACGCCCGCGAGCAGTCCTTCACGCTGTCGGCTGACGCCGCTTTCACGCTGAAGACGAAGTCATCCACCCTGCGTGGCCTCACCCTGCCCATATCTAAGTTAGCCGTGCTCGACGCTGCAGCTTGGGCGTCGCCCTTCACCACCCCTCCACCGGTCGCGCCGCCGGCCGAACCCATCGTAGCCGGGCGCGTCATGCTCACCAACGCCAACCCAGTCTACCTCTGGGTGCAACGGTTGTCAGGCGCCGCCCCCTCGCCCGCCGCTGCAGAGCTGCCCACGCGCTTCGCTGCAGCCGAGGAGAAACGCCTCGCCCTCGCAACCCACGTTTACATCTCCACCCCCGATCCCTTCCTCGATGCCGCTGTCGGCGCACTCAACCTCGCCGCCGACGGCGTGTGGGACGACCGCGAAGGCGTCGTGCTGCACGGTGCGATTGCCTGGCGGCAAAAACTCCTCGGTTGGCGCGGCCCGTATCTGAACGACGCCCTTGGCTGGCACGACCGCGCTCGCCGCCACTTCACCTACTGGGCAGGCCAGCAAAAAACCGGGGAAATTCCCGACGCCCTCCCGCCGCCCGAGGAGGAAACCAACCTCGCCCGCTCCCGCCGCGCCCTCCACGCCCCCGGCGCCCTGTCGTTCCACCACTACGACATGAATCTGGTCTACATCGACGCTCTCTTCCGGCATCTGCTGTGGACCGGAGATGTCGCCTTCGCCGGCCAAGTCTGGCCGATGATTGAACGCCACCTCGCCTGGGAACGCCGACTTTTCCGCCGCGAATTCGGCCCGGGAAAACTCCCGCTCTACGAGGCCTACGCCGCGATCTGGGCGAGCGACGATCTACAATACCACGGAGGCGGCACCGCCCACGCCTCCGCCTATAATCATTGGCATAATCTAATGGCCGCGCGCATCGCCCGCCTCATCGGCGCGGACCCCGCCCCCTACGAAAACGAGGCCAACCTCATCGCTCGCGGTATGCGCGAATTCCTCTGGATGCCCGATCGCGGCATGTTCGCCGAGTTCAAGGACCTCCTCGGCCGCCAACTCGTTCACCC
>RGVP01000330.1 GCA_010027235.1 bacterium | reverse complement strand
GTTCGGGATATTCGCCCAGGCCGCCTTTTCTGCGCCGTTTGTTACTGCGAGCGATTGCCTCCGCGTTTCGCCGCCCCGTCGCTAGCCGTTGCGCCAGAGTGTAGCGGCTGCTTCCTTGGATTTTTGCCGCGTGGACGATCTGCGCTTTCTTGAGGAGCTTGTGCAGCGCGTTCAGTTTTGCCGTTGAAAACAGCAAATGGGTGTTGTGACTTTGCCTTGTGGACTGCGACGGCCGGAGTGTGCCGTTGTTGATCCAGTTCGTCAGGGTTTGCCGGCTGACCAAGTAGCCCAGCCTTTCGGCTAGGCTGCTATAACTATGCTGCTCGAATCCTTTAAGTGTTTGCATCTTGGCGGTTGCGAGGTTGTCAACCGGCCAAGATGTCGGCCTTACTTGCCGGATCGCTTGCGTCTTTTTAGATCCCGGCGGCGCTGGGAGCTGTGCCTGCCGTAGAGCTTGGCCCGGATCTGAGCGGATCGGTATTTGACCCGGGTCTTCTCGCCTTTCCTCCACCGGGCGTGTCCTAGGCCCAATTCCTCGGCGAGCTTGATCGAGGTCTTGGAGAGGGAGGCCCGGGTGACTTCGACCCCCGCGGCCGCCTCGAGCTGGGAGAGGCCCAGTCCCGGCTTGTTGGAGGTGCTCACTTCTTCGCCCTCTCCAGAAGCTCGCGCTCGATCGGCCCCGGGATCCGGGCGGCCTGCTCGGCTTGGATCCTGCGGCGTTCCTCGGCGGCGGCCTTCTCACGCCTTTCCTGCTCCTCGTGGTAGGCGTTCCACCGCTCGATCTCCTCCGCTGTCATCGGCTGGACGGCTCCCTCGAGGCACTCCGTCGGGCTGGGCTGGTGGGCGCGTATGTAGGCCGGGCCGTAGGTCGCCAGATACTTGTCGAAGTCGTTCTGGATTTCGACGCGATCCTCGAGGCGCGTCCTGAGTTGTCCGACCCGGCGATCGGCCAGCGGCTCCACCTTCTCGATCACTTTCCAAATATCCAAAAGCGTACTGGCGAAAAGTTTCGTGGCGGCCGCGTCCCCGCGGGTCAGCGCCTCCCGGAGCCGGTACTGCGCGGCGCGTTCCAGCCATCCGGCTTTTTCGGCTGCTTCGATCGGATCCACGCGCAGCTCGTCCAGATCCGGGAGCTTGGACGGCGGCTCCACCTCCGGGAGCGTCATCTGCACCGGCCGGGCCTGCACGACGGCGGCCTCTGCGGTCTCCCGGAGCCGGGCGCGCTCGCGTTGGATCGTCCGGCGTGAGACTCCCCGGGCCTCGGCCTCCTTCGCCGTGCCGGTGATGTCGAGCTTGGGTCGGGCCATATAGGCCTCGGGCTGTCATCTGTCGCCGTGACGCCGGATGGTTTGGGACAAACTTCCGCACCTCATCCTCTCTCAAACAACGCGAGTCGCCGCCACCGCATCTTATCGCATCGGAAAAGATTCCTTCTCCCTGTCGCCCGGATCCGGCCGGACGCTTCGGACGC
>RGVP01000329.1 GCA_010027235.1 bacterium | reverse complement strand
GGTGGCATCGGCTACAACGGTGGCGGCGGCTCCTACGATTTTGCCTCGGCCACCGCGTTCAGCGGCGGTAATGCCGGTGGCGCCAGCGCCGGCTCCCGCAGTATCTCCAATGGGAACGGAGGCGGTGGCGGCGCCGGCGGAGCCGGTGTTGCGGGCCTCAGCTCTAAGGCGGGCGATGGCGGCCCGGGCGTCGCTTCGTCGATTTCCGGTACCCAAGTTTTCTACGGTGGCGGCGGTGGCGGCAGCTACTACAACAGCAGTTCCCCCAGTGTGCAGGGGTTAGGGGTTCACGGCGGCGGCAATGGAGGCTACGGCGCGGTCTTCGGTACGGATGGTCTGGCCGGGCGCGGCGGCGGCGGCGGCGGTGGCCCAAGCACCACGGCGTCTATCAACAACGGCCTGGGCGGATCGGGCGTCGTGATTGTCCGCTATGCCACTGCCGGCGGCTTCAGCGTCACCGAAGACGTCGCGTCGAATCTCCTATTCCCCGGGACGCCGTTTGCCGACGGCGACAGTGCGACGCTGACGGTGACGCTGACGGTGAGTGACGGGACAATCACAGGGAATTCAGGGGCAGGAGTAGTGATTGGAGGTACGGCCACCGCACGGACCTTTACCGGGACCATCGCCAACCTGAATACGTATTTCACGACTGCCGGCAAGATCACCTACCTCGGTGCGGCGAACAACACGGCTGACCGTACGCTCACGACGACGGTGACGGACGACGGGGGTGGCACCGCCTCGACCACTTCGCCCATCAGCTTTACGGCGGTGAACGATGCGCCAACGCTCGTAACACCCACATCGATCAGTTATCAGGACACCTCGGCGGCAGATATCTTTACAACTCAATCGGGGAGTTTGGTGGGGGCGGATCTGGACACAACCACGCTAGCCTACGGAATCAGTGGCGGGACAACTGGAAGCGGAATCGTCACCAAGGTCGGAACTTATGGGACGCTGGTGCTCACGACTGCGACAGGGTCTTACACCTTTACGCCCAATGCAACAGCGATCAACGCCCTCAGCTCCGAAGGTAGCGAGGCGTATACGGTGACAGTGAGTGACGGGACGGAACTGGTTTCAGCCGAGTTGATGGTCAGCATCGCTGGGGTAAAGGAAGACTCCACGATCACCGTGACCGGGTTGACCAGCTTTACCTACAGCGGTGCTTCACAAGGGCCTGACACGAGCGACAAGACTGGCTCGACGGGTGCGGTGACGTATGTGTATGCGGGTCCAGGTTATGGACCTACCAACACAAAGCCGACGGTGGTGGGGAGTTACACGGTGACGGCGGGTCTGGCGAGTGATGCGAACTTTATCGGGGCGACGAGTGCGCCGACTGCGTTTACGATTACTAAGGCAACCCAGACGATCACGGACTTGGCCGGGGCGGATAGCAAGACCTATGGGGCAGTGGATTACACTCTGAGCGTGAACCAGGGAGCTTCGACCAGTGCATTGACCTTCACTTCCTCGGATACGACCGTGGC
>RGVP01000328.1 GCA_010027235.1 bacterium | reverse complement strand
AGCGCTGGAACGCCCACGACCAGATTGGCCTCGTCGTCGGTGCCACGGCACCCGATGAACTCGAGCGCGTTCGCGAAATTGCACCCGCCCTCCCGCTGTTGGTTCCCGGCATTGGAACGCAAGGCGGCGACGTGAAAGCAGTCGTGAGTCGCGCCGCCACCACGGCCGGTGGTCTCTTTATCAATGCCTCACGCGCCATCCTCTATGCCCACGCCCAGCAAGGCGTCCATTCCCACTGGCAAGAGGCGTCTGCAGCGGCTGCAAGCGCCCTCAACAGCCAAATCCAACACGCCCGATAACCCTTATGAGCACATCCGTCAGCCCCCGTATTCCCCAAGCCGCAAGCCCAATCCACTCAGCCGCCTTTGCATTACTCGCCAAAGAGGTCAGGCGGTTTGTGAAGGTGTCGGTGCAAACCATCCTTGCACCCGTCATCTCTTCACTGCTTTTTTTGGTGGTCTTTGCCTATCTGCTTGAGGGACGTCTGGAGCCCCTTCCGGGTGTGAGCTACGCTTCCTTTCTTGTTCCCGGCCTCGTCATGATGACGCTTCAGCAGAATGCGTTTGCCAATTCGAGCTCAAGCCTCACCCAAAGCAAGATCACGGGCAACATCAACCGCTCCAACACGCTCGTGATCTTCATCAACCAGATCCGCATGAAGATCGGCGTGATGTTCGGTTCGCCGGAAACCACCACGGGCGGCAACGCCCTGAAGTTCTACGCCTCCGTGCGCCTCGACATCCGCCGCATCGGTGCAGTGAAGGAAGGCGACGAGGTCACCGGCAGCGAAACCCGCGTCAAGGTTGTGAAGAACAAGGTCGCGCCGCCCTTCCGCGAGACCGAGTTCGACATCCTGTACGGCAAGGGCATCAACCGCATGGGTGAGATCGTCGATATCGGCAGCAAGATGGGTATCGTCGAGAAGTCCGGCGCCTGGTACTCGTACAAGGGAGACCGTATCGGTCAGGGCAAGGCCAACGCCTGCCGCTACCTCCTGGAGAACGGCGAGGTTGCCGCCATCCTCGAGGGCGAAGTGCGTGCCAAGGCGCTCGCGCAGGGCGAGGCCGCCGAAAAGCCCGAGAAGCCCGAAAAAGCCTGAGATAGTCTGAGCCCCCGGGCCCTTCGGTCGGAGCCGCCACCGTGTCCTTGCGCAGAAAACGCGCAGACACCTCGGCGCCGGCCGACGGGCCCGTCATCCGCCGGGCGGCGCTGGATCTGCTTGCACGCCGCGAGCACAGCACCCGTGAGCTGCGCGAGAAACTCCTCCAGAAATTGGGCAGCGCCCCGCAACTCGACGAAGAGCTCGAGCGCTTGCAGGCCGACGGCCTTCTGGACGACAACCGTTTCGCCGAAGCCTTCGTCCGCATGCATCGCAACCGTGGTCACGGCCCGCAGCGTATCCTCCACGAACTCGCCCAGAAGGGCGTGGACGCGGAGATTGCAGAGGCCTGCGTCGAGCCCAAGTCGGGGGAGTGGGTGGAGCTGCTGCGACGCATCCGGG
>RGVP01000327.1 GCA_010027235.1 bacterium | reverse complement strand
CATCACAAGCTGGATAATCTCGTTGCGATCCTGGACCACAACACCCTTCAGATCACCGGGCACACCCGCGATGTCATGTCTAACGAGCCCCTCGACGAGAAGTGGCGCGCCTTCGGTTGGGAAGTCCGCATAGTCGACGGTCACGACTACGCCGCCCTCACCGCCGCGCTGACCACTCCACCTCTCGCTGGCAAGCCGCTCTTCATTCTCGCCAATACCATCAAGGGCAAGGGCGTGAGCTTTATGGAGAACGTCGGCAAATGGCACCATGGCGTGCCAAGCGATGCCGAGTTGGCTACAGCTCTCGAAGAGCTCACCGCCGCCGAGGCAAAGTTTAGGGAGGCATCCGCATGAGCGCGCCCGCTCCGTCCATGTTTACGCCCGCAGCCGCCGCCATGCTGCAAGAGCTCGGCCTCAAAAAGGGCCGCGCCAATCTCGAGGAGTTCGCCGATACGCTTCAGGCCCTCGCCACCGCCGATCGCAACCTTGTCGCTGTCACTTCCGATTCGCGCGGTTCCGGCAAGCTCGCCCCTTTCGGTAAGGCTCTGCCCAAGCAAATCGTCGAGGTCGGCATCGCCGAGCAGAACCTTGTCGGCATCACCGCGGGCCTCGCCGCTTGCGGCAAGAAGGCGTTTGGCGTGTCGCCGTCCTGCTTCCTCACCGCCCGTTCGCTTGAGCAGATAAAGAACGATGTCTGCTACTCGAACGTGCCCGCCGTGTTGGTGGGCATCAGCTCGGGCGTCAGCTACGGCGCCCTTGGCTCGACCCATCACTCGCTGCACGACCTCGCCGTCCTCCGTGCGATCAATAACATCACCATCATCGTCCCGGCCGATAACTTCGAGACCCGCGAGGCCATCCGCTTCGCCGCCAAGGCCACGCGCCCGGTGTTCGTGCGCTTCGGCAAGGCCGCCATGTATGACCTCACGCCCGCCGCCGGCTCGGTCTTCGAGGCCGGCAAGGCCTGCCTCGTCCGCGAGGGCACGGACGTGGCGTTCATCGCCAACGGTGAGACCGTCGTCCACGCCCTGCTCGCGGCCGAACACCTCGCCGCCACCGGCGTCTCCGCCCGCGTCCTCAGCCTGCATACCGTCAAGCCGCTCGACACCGCCGCCGTGCTCTCCGCCGGTCGCGAATGCCGCGCGGTCATAACGGTTGAGGAGCACATGGTCGCCGGCGGGGTAGGGGAGGCGGTCGCCTCGACCCTGCTCCAGGCCGGGCTCGCGCCTCGCTTCAAGATGGTCGGCTTCCCCGACGAGGACACGGTTACTGGCGCCCAAGCCGATCTTTTTCGGCATTACGGCATCAGCATGGAAGGACTCGCCGCCACGGCGACCGCGCTTCTCGGCCTTTCCTAGCTCGACCCTTTTTTCGGATGATCTTCCTCGCCCTCGATCAAAGCACCTCCGCCACGAAGGCCCTGCTCTTCGATGCGGATGGTCGTGCGATTGACCGCGAGGCGCATGAACACGTTCAGCACTACCCGCAGCCGGGTTGGGTT
>RGVP01000326.1 GCA_010027235.1 bacterium | reverse complement strand
GCGACCTCGCGCAGGTACTCGTAGCTGTGCGCCTTGGGCTGGATCGGATAGGTGTCCGGGTCATCCACGAAGCCGTGCACGCGGAGCGAGGTCACCTGCAGTTCGAGCGACTCCGACTTGCCCTGACCCTTCACCAGCGTGCCCTCGGCCTCGACCGAGCAGCCCGCGGTCAGTCGCTGCACATCGGCGTAGTTCGCGAGCGTGTTGGGCACGACCAGTTGCAGCGTGGCCTGGCAACTGCCATCGGAGAGATTCACGAAGCTGACACCGGCCTTGGAGTCGCGTCGAGTGCGAACCCATCCCTGAACGCGGGCAGCCTTGCCATCGTGCACGGCGGGGTTGCGGACAATGGGATCGATGGAGAGGGTGGACAGCATGGCGTGGATCCTGATCGGGGAAGGGGCATGTTGGGCCCAACCCGGCGCTCAGGCAACCTCGGTCGAATTGGCAGCGTCAGCGATCCTGTTGGGGCCCCACTTGGGTTTACGCTTGGTGTGATGAACCAAATCGATGTACCTAGATCAACCAGACAAAGAACAATTCCACAATGAAGCAGTTATTTTCGTTGCAGATCGTGCGTGTTAAGGTCATTTCCGTAACAGATCGACCACGAAGTATCATCTGGCCAGCATAGCAACGGTTATAAGACGTATCTTGTGATTTGGTACGGCCATTGCTGATGGCGGATGAGCATGTTCGCCCGTCGCCTCCATCCCGCCGCGCACGATCTTGCGGAATCGCGAGGGGCCTCTGCGCATCCGCGATTGAACCTCTTGCTGAGTTACGGCGGCTGGCGGGATGACGAACTTGAGCGCCAGCTTCCACCCTTGCTCCGGCCCATGGGTGTGCAGTGCCTCGAGGCCCGCACCGGCCTGCAGGCCGAGTCGCTGGTTCGCAGCGAGCGGATCCATGTGGCGGTGGTCGATGTGAGCGTTCCCATGAGCGATGGAGTGCTGGGCTCGGACGCGGCCGGTGCGCGAATCCTCCAGTTGCTGCGCCGCATGGACTCGCCGCCGCCCACGGTGGTCGTGCGTCCGCCCCAGCCCTCCAACCGCGAAGCCGTCCGTGGCCTGCACGCCATGCTGGCCGAGGGCGCCTTCGCCGTGCTTGATCGTCCCTTTCCCGTCGAGGCCCTGCTGGAGACGCTGCGCCGAATCCTGCAGAGGCACTACGCAGGCGCCTGGCCTGGCGGCCCGGTGCGCTGATTCCTCTTCCGTCACATCCACACTTTCGCAACAAGGAGAATGCACATGAAGGTTCGTCCCCTCGGAGACAAGATCCTCGTCAAGCGCGACGAGGCCGCCACCAAGACCGACAGCGGCATCTACCTGCCGGAGAGCGCCAAGGACAAGCCCAAGCAGGGCAAGGTCGTGGCCCTGGGCAACGGTCCGCTGAACAAGGACACGGGCGAGCGCCTTTCCTTCACCGTGAAGAAGGGCGACACCGTGCTCTTCAGCAGCTACGCCGGCACCGAGGTCAAGATCAGCGACGAGACCTACCTGATCATGACCGA
>RGVP01000325.1 GCA_010027235.1 bacterium | reverse complement strand
TTCAAGATGTCGGAAGACCTGGGCAACGGCCTCACCCTGAGCGGTGACGCACAGTTCGCTTTCAACTTGGATTCGGGCGAAGGCGCGCTTCAAGGCTCGGCCCTGCGTACCATCACTTCGACTCTGGCCCTGAGCGGTGATTTCGGTACTGTGGTTGCTGGCCGTACCGGTGGCGCTCGCGCTGCCTGGATCAAAAAGTATGATCCGTTCGGCGGCTTCGGTGTTGCTGGCGCACTCGCTGTGACCGGCGGCGGTGTCGGCGGCGGTGAAGACTACGCCAACAACGTTGTTGCTTGGGTAACGCCCGAGCTTGGCCTGACTGGCCTGAAGGGTCTGCTCACGGTCACAATTTCATCGGCTTCAAGATGTCGGAAGACCTCGGCAACGGTTTGACCATCGCTGGCGATGCCCAGTTTGGTTTCAACCTCGACTCTGGCGATGGCACTAGCGGTGGCACTTTTATAAACTCCGGCACGTCCGGCTCCAGCTTGCGTACTATCACCTCGACTCTTGCACTCATTGGTGATCATGGCGTGTTGGTGGCCGGCCGCACCGGCGGTGCCCGTGCTGCTTGGATCAAAAAGTATGATCCGTTCGGCGGCTTCGGCGCAGCCCGCGCCCAACAAGGCGGTGAGGACTACGCGAACAACGTGATCGCTTGGGTTACCCCGGAAATCATGCCTGGCCTGAAGGGCTTGGCCGCTTACACCACCAGTCTTGACTACCAAGATAGCGCCCGTTTGAAGAACAACACTGGATCGCTTTACGCCCTAGCGTTGATGTACGACCAAGGTCCGGCCAGTGCGGTTGTCAACTACGAGGTGCTCAAGAATACTGGTCTCATCGCTACCGAAAGCAATTTCAAGGTCATGACGGTTGGTGCTAGCTACGACTTCGGCGTGGTGAAGGTCATGGGCTTCTATGACCAATTGACCAATCTGCTGAACGGCTGGCAAGTTGGGGCGGCCGCGCCGGTCACCGATCGCCTGACAGTTAAGGCTGGTTACTCCTCTCAAAACCTTGCGGGCATTGGCCGCCGGGGTGCCAACGCCGAATGCAACAAGTGGGGTGTTGGCGGCACCTACGACATCAGCAAGCGCACGCGTTTCTATGCGGATTACGGAAATTTCAGCGAGGATGCGAACCGCACCTGCGGGATCACCACATACGGTGGCGGTCTCGGCGGCATGTCTGGTAGCGATGGCCACTCGGCTGGTTCCGGTGGATTGCTTTCTTCTGGTGTCGGGACCGGCGCATACGGGCGTTGGGGCTTCGACGCCGGTATCCGTCACAGCTTCTAATCGCTCACGCGTTTAGTCGTTGTTGTTCAAAACAGCCACCTTCGGGTGGCTGTTTTGTTTTTTTACGCATCCAGGTCTTCGGCGGACACCATTGCGCCATTTCACTTGCGCAAGCGGTATTTCTCTAGAAGTTCGTCGGTTACGCCGTCGCGTGGCAGAACAACGGGCTCAATCGCCTTGCAATCCGTGCCGCCTGACCGATCCCGTGCAGCGCTA
>RGVP01000324.1 GCA_010027235.1 bacterium | reverse complement strand
CCAGCACCGCCGGATCAGGCAAAACCTCTTCCCGCACAATCTGGTCTGCATCCGCCGTCAAAAAACCCCGCGCGGCGAAAGCGGCCGTCGCTCTCGACTTGCCGCACCCGATGCCGCCTGTGAGTCCGATCACCATAGAGTAAGTGACTGGACTTTGGGCTTGCCCGCCCCTTGCGCAAATCATTACGCCGTGGCATGGTGCAATCGTTGAACCCCTTGCAACAAACTACCCCCAACGAGGTGCCGCCCTTGGTCGGTATAAATGACCTCACCCCCGTGAGTTGCTACGCCCGCAGCCTGGGTCTGGACGCACCTTGGATCACCACCTTGATCGAGTTGAGCACCCGCCTCTTCGCCGGCCGCTTCTGGAACTACCTGCCCATCGACGTCCGTTACCACGATTTGCAACACACCGCCCAAGCCACCATGTGCCTCCTGGCCTTGGGCGAAGGCCAGCGCCGCACGCAAAACCCTCCCCTTTCGAATCGTGATCTGGAACTCGGCCTGGCCGCCATGGTGTTGCACGACACCGGCTTCCTGAAAACCAGCGGAGATGAGGCCGGCACCGGTGCCAAATACGGCCACGCCCACGTGCTGCGCAGCTGCGCTCTGGCCGCCTCCGTGCTCCCTCCACTCGGCCTGAGTCGCGAAGAAGTGGACGACGTGCTGGGCATGATCCGCTGCACCGGTCTCAACGGCCGGCCGGATAAATCGAATTTCTCCAACGAAACCCGCCGGCTCGTCGCCTGCATGGTCCCCACCGCCGACTACATCGGGCAGATGGCCGCACCGGAATACCCGGAAAAATTACCCTTCCTTTTCACCGAGTTTGTGGAGGCGGATGACTTTGGTAACATCCCTGCGGATAAACGCATGTTCGCGTCCGCTAACCACCTGCTCGCGGCTACCGGAGGCTTCTGGCGCGGCTTTGTGCTGCCCAAACTGGAAACCGATTTCGCCGGCGTCTACCGGTTCCTCGAAGCTCCCGGCCAGCCCGGTCGCAATCCTTACCTCGAGGCCATCGAGCGCAACGTCGCCCTGATCACCGCTCGAAGCACCTAAATCTTCCCGCCCGAGCCCCCTCGCCCCGATGCTCGCCACCCTGTTGTCTGCCGCCCTGCAGGGTATCCACGCCCTTCCCGTCCACGTCGAGGTTAACCACGGAGAGTCGGGCGATTTTAAGCTGATTCTGGTTGGCTTGCCCGACGCCGCCGTGAAGGAGTCGGATGACCGCGTCTTCTCCGCCTTGGCCAACTCCGGCTACGGTCTGCTGCGCACCCGCACCACCATTAACCTCGCCCCCGGCGACTTGCGCAAGGAAGGCCCGCTCTACGACCTGCCCATCGCACTGGGCATCCTCGTCGCCACCGGCCAACTCGCCGCACCCACCATCGGCGAATACCTGATCGCCGGCGAACTCGCCCTCTCCGGGGCCACCCGCCCTGTCCGCGGCGCCCTCGCCTACGCCCGCCTCGCCAAGGCCCGCGGTTGCCGCGGCCTGCTCCTGCCCGCCGCCTGCGCCGCCG
>RGVP01000323.1 GCA_010027235.1 bacterium | reverse complement strand
CAACCCCCACTCCTAGCGGGTTTTAGAGCGATTCTAGGGGGTTTATGGGGTGTATCTCCCTAGGGTAAGGAATCTTTTTTTTCCCCCTAACTCTGCGGTGGAAGCGACTGGCATCATTTACTTGAGTATGGCCTCTAAAAGTATTGCGTCTTACAGAGACACACGCTTTGACACTCCTCTCCTGCTAGTGAGTTACCCCCTCGACTTCAACCTCCGCAGAGTGGCGAAACTCCGACAAGTTAGTATCAAAACTGCACGGGATTGGAGGGACTCGGAAAACCGAAAGTGGTTCCTCGCCTTGGAGGACTTGGCTCGGTTCCGCAAAGAACGAGGGCGAGACATCATAGATACCGAGAGAAGAAGTTTCTTCGATGAGCTGAACCTCGCAGAGTTGGAGATGGAACAAAGCAGGAGAGAGATTCTGGAAGCGGAAGTTGTAGAAGTGGGACTAGCGGAACTCGCCTCTCTCCCCTGCCCTTCCAGTTCCTAAAGTTGACCTAACTCATCCAAAGTTAACTCGCTCGAAAACTCGGCACCTCGGAACCTGTTTCCTATGGAAGAGACACACGGGAGCCTCCTAACACCCCCACCCCCCCTTCGTGCGTGCGTGAGGGGGTTTCTCTTTTTAGCAGGGGGTAGTTAAAGGTGTGGGGTTATCCCCTCCCCCGCCTTAATTCTCAAACACTTAACCCACTTTGATCTCGGAGCTGGTAACCCCAAAAACCCCTCGCTGGAACTAGTTTGGGATTACTTTGGGGACGCTTGTGGCACACTTGGAACTTGTGACACTCTTGCCACTAGTGACAATAGCGGATTAATCTTTTCAAGGGTCTTTTTATGATGTTTTGACAGTTCATTAATGCGAACTGTCTTTTCTGTAAGTGTGTAATGCAGAGGTGGATGGAGAGTTATTCTGACAGTTCAAGACAGTTAAGACAGTTCTTTCTAATAGACGCTATATATTATAAGCATCATATTATACTTAAGAAAGAATGTGTCAGAAGAATCCGCATATAAACAACTGTCAGAACTGACATAACTGACAAGACTCTAACCCTCTCCCTCTCTTTCCTGCTCTATATCAATACTTTCCCTCGCTCATCGTTTCTGACAGTTCGCTCCCACCTTACTTCCCGCCCCCCCGTTTAACGATTCCACCCACCTCCCCCTCTGGTAGTTGTGAGGGATGAAGACTATTGAAGTTAGCGATGACCTAGAAAGACAGATTCGAGCGTGTGCAGTCCTAGACGATAGGAGCGTGACGGAGTGGGTGGAGAACCAGCTCCTCTCCTGCGTTGCCTCTGCCTTGGAACTCCACCATTCAGATGTTCTGGAACAACCCAACCTAGGGCGGGTTTAGACACTAGCCCTACCAGTCCCACAAGCCCCACAAGTAGCACTAGTGTCATAAGCAGAGCTAGTGGGACTGGTGGCAAGGGTGGCACTAGCCTAATGTCGGGAGCTATGAGTAGGCACTTGTGGGACTAGTGGCACTAGCCTTTTTATTCTAGGCCGTATTTAGAAAGGGGGG
>RGVP01000322.1 GCA_010027235.1 bacterium | reverse complement strand
GATGAGATGAATGCCCTCGCTAGCCGGGGCATGCCATTCCCGTTGTTTAGCAACAAATACAACTTCATGGCCTGCTGCCGCCAGGGCAGGTGCTATGCGCCGAAATTGGGCAGGAAAATTGGGATGGCAGAAAAGAATCCGCACTAGGCGGCTCAGGCTTGGGTTTTAAGTGGTTCAGCAAATATTTGCTGGTAGGCGGGAAGCAACCAACTTGGTAATTTCTGCTCCGCGCCATCAACTCTCATGCTGCCAGGTTCAAAAAACATCATGGCAACTAAAAAGGCATTCAAGGCACCTGGGGTGCCAAAACCACCACCTTGGCTTGGCTGCAGGCGCTTTGTGATACCCGCTTTTAATTGTTCATCTTGTGGTTCTAGGGGTTCCTTTTGCACACCCGAGCGCACCAATGCCCAATAACGCTCACCAAGATCAGTTGCCCAAATTTCAGCTAGTTGTGATTCTTGGCAACGCTCAATTATGATTGCCAACTGCCTGCGCAGTTGTATTAACTCGCTGGCAATTTCGCGATCTTCAGGATCAATATAATACAAATTAGCTAGGCCAAGCAATCGATTTAAGTGAATGCGATTTTGGGTTAGCTCCTGCAGTGAATTGGGGAATGGCCCAAAATCAGGCTCTGGCAGCGCTTGCGGGTTAGCTGAAACTGAAACAGGCGCTGTGGGTTGTTGGGCTCCTTCATAGAGCTGCCTATAGGCATTTGCTAGCCAGGGGGGAAGATTTACATCCGGCGAGGCAATCTTCATTAACCCTGGGGGGGAAAGCAAAAAATTTGCCAGCAGTAATTGAGGTGCCAAAGGGGTGTTTAAACCCTGTTGCAAACGCTGATTAATGGCATCCCTACAGGAAATTTGAGCTGAAGTGAAAGAATGGGATTGACTGAGTGATCGCACCAAAAACCTGCTGGCCTCTCCTGTGGGGCCATCCCAAAGGGAAGGCAATAAATCCTGGGGGGCTGCTAACCAAAAGCGCACTAGGGCATCACGCTGGCTTTCTGATATGCCGCTAGCAGCAAACCATGGCTGGGTTGGAAGGTCCAAAATAAAGCCGCAACACTCACTTGGGCCATATTAACCCGATCGCCTGGGGCCCTTGAACTCCTGCTGGGCCAGCCAAATCGTGAGCCCAGCCAGCACTGCAGCCATAAATATTGGGGCAAGCAGCACCTGCACAACCCAATAGAGCTCACGCCACATCAACCAAACCAGGGAACCTAGATAGGGAATTAAGCAAAGCAGTGGAAGCAACCAACGCTTCCATTGGCTCATGATCAAAAGATGGCGCAAACGCACATGGATTGGAAAACGGCTGATGGCAGGGCTCATTTGAAACTATGCATAGGGGAATGTTTAGCAGCTAATTCAGAAAGCAATTGCTGCTGATCGCTGGCGGGTAATAAATCAAGTAGCAACTTCCACAAGCCGGCTCTACCTTCCTGCACTTGGCTTGGCAAATTACCTAGCGGGGTTCCCTGAAGCAAAGGGGGTGGTTGCTGGGCCGGATCACTGGGGAA
>RGVP01000321.1 GCA_010027235.1 bacterium | reverse complement strand
TTCGTTAACATGAGCCGGATCCTCGTGTTGAGGTTCCGGCGTTTCGTTGACATGAGGCGCAACGGGCGCCGAGGCCGGTGGGGCCGCCTCGACGCCCGCGCTCGCCTCCGCCAGAACCGTGGGCTGGACTGGTTCTGGCGTGGGATCGATCTCAATCGGCGGCGGCGGATCGACAAGGCGTGCGAGGTCATGGGCGAGTTCGATCGGGTCCGCCCTTGAGCCCGAATGATTGCGGCCGCACGGATCAAACCCCGCGATCGTCCAAAAATGCCCGTTCTGTACGCACGTCGTCACCGCCCACCCCTCAAGGATGGCCGCCACTTCTTCCTCGGTTGTCATGGGTCAGCCCTTAGGTGATCGCCGCCGCGGCGCGGAACAGGTCGTCAATCTGCGCGTCGGTCAGGCCGAGCGCTGGCGCAAGCGCCGCGATCATCGGGCTGTCGCGCCTGATGTTCGGCTCGTACTCCCACGCAATCTGGATGTCCTGCAAGGACGCAGCGACGGCCGCCTCAACGGTCGTCAGCAATCCCGCAGCGAGGAGCGCGCGGCGCGCTTGGGCTTGGCGGACTTCCTCCGGGACCGGCTGCGGTGCGTTGATGATCGCCGCTTCCTCTTCCGCCGTAAGCTGCACAATCTGCGAGCCTTCGGGCGTCACGATTTCACGATACATCGGCATGGTTAGGCCTTCCCGTAAACGCGGATCGTGCCCGCCGTAAAGTTGGCGGTGCCGCTGTTGAGGATCTTGAAGGCGTTTTTGGCGCGCAGGGTCGTGTCAACGCTTAGCATCGGGCTCGTCCCCGCATCCATGAGCGAGATGGCGGTCGATGGATATGACGCGGTGTTGAAGTTCAGGATGTGGACGACATACGCGCTGGCCGTGGCTGCCGTGAAGCGTACAGATGCAGATGTGGTGGCCCCGCCTGACCGGCCATATGTCGATGTCGAAATGTAGGTGCTTCCGTTGTCAATCGACCATTGCAACTGGATCGCGACACTCGACGCCGTGGTGACGTCATAGGCTATAATCAGAAGCTCAGAATACGCGCTCAAGCCAGTGAAGGCGATTTCCGTGACGTTCGTTGACCACGTCCACGTCGCAACCGGCGCACCCCACGATATTGCGGGGTTGAGCGTTGACCAGGTTCCGTCGCCTTTAAGGTACTTGCCGCTGTCCCCCGCGATCGGCGCCTTGACGAGACCCTTGAGGCCGCCCGATCCGCTGTCGCCCGTGAACTCATTGAGCAGCGCCGTCTGCGCAGTCGCGCTTGCCGCGCTCGCCATCGACCGGCCCGCCGACGTCAGGCTGTAGGTCGCCGCCGTGTCCGTCCCAGTGAAGTAAATCATCTGGTCCGTCGTCGGCGTCAGCGCGGCGATGGTCGACAAGGTCGGATCGAGGGCGTTGATTTCGCCCACCTGAAACTGCGTGCCGTCGTAAACAAGCGTGTACGTCCGCCCGCTCGTAATGTCGCCCGACGCCAACGCCGTCGCCCCGAGCTTGGTGATGCTCTTCGCGCCGAGCCCGTCCACGTTGATTGTCGCCGCGCCGCTGTTCGTGAAGTT
>RGVP01000033.1 GCA_010027235.1 bacterium | reverse complement strand
CCTCTGCTCGCGCCACTACCTGCGGCTCGACGTGAAGGACCAGCCTGGCGTGCTTGCCAAGATCGCCAGCTGCACCGCCAAGGCCGGCGTGAGCATTGCCAGCCTGATGCAACGCCCGAGCGACAAACCCGAGGCCGCGTCGCTGCTCCTGACCACCCACGTGAGTAACGAGGCCCAGATTCGTCTCACTATCGCCCGACTGACCCGCCTGAAGTGCGTTCTCGGCAAACCCCTCCTGCTGCGCATCGCAGATTTCTGACGAGAAGTAGCGAGTAGCGGGTAGTGACTAGCGAGCATCCTGGCCGCGTCGCTCCCCTCTCTGTTCGCCGCTTTCTTACTCCTCGCTACCCACTACTCACTCCTCGCTACTTTTACCCTCAAACTCATGTCTCGAATCGTTCAGAAATACGGCGGCACCTCCGTAGGTGACGTCGAACGCATCAAAAAAGTCGCTGCCCGCATCAAGGGCTACCGCGAAGACGGCCACCAAGTCGTGGTCGTGGTCTCCGCCCGCTCCGGCGTGACCAATGAGCTTATCGCCCGCGCCAAGGCCGTATGCGACCACCCCGACGAACGTGAGATGGATCAACTGCTCGCCATCGGCGAACAGGAGACCATCGCCCTCACCGCCATGGCCCTCCATGGTCTCGGCGTGCCCGCCATTTCCTACACCGGCGCGCAGGCCGGCATCGTCACCGACGACGTCCACACCAAGGCCAAAATCCAGGGTATCGACGCCTCCGACATCGAGGCCGACCTCACCGCCGGCAAGGTCGTGATCGTGGCGGGTTTCCAGGGCATCACCGCCGAGGGCCGCATCTCTACCCTCGGCCGCGGCGGCTCCGACCTCACCGCCATCGCCCTCGCCGGCGCCTTAAAGGCAGATAAGTGCGAGATCTATACCGATGTGGACGGCGTATACACCGCCGACCCCCGCGTGGTGAAGGATGCCCGTAAGCTCGAAGAGATTTCCTACGACGAGATGCTGGAACTCGCCTCCTCCGGTTCGAAGGTCATGCAGTCGCGCTCCGTCGAGTTCGCCCATAAATACGACGTCGTTTTCGAAGTCCGCTCCTCCTTTAATTATAACCCTGGAACCATCGTGAAAAAAGAAGTCGCCTACATGGAAAAAGTCGTCGTCCGCGGCGTCGCCGTCGACAAGGACCAAGCCAAGGTCGTCATATCCAATATCGCCGATCAACCCGGCTCCGCCGCCAAGGTGTTCACCGCCCTCGCCGAGGCCTCCATCATCGTGGATATGATCGTGCAGAACGTCGGCCGCAACGGCGTGGCGAACCTCACCTTCACCGTGCCCCTTACCGACGCACACAAGGTCGGCTCGACCCTAGCCCCCGTGCTCGCACTGCTAGGCGGCGCCCAGGTGACGATCCACGACGACATCGCGAAGCTTTCCGTGGTCGGCGTCGGCATGAAGACCCACAGCGGCGTCGCCGCTACGCTCTTCACTGCGCTGGCCGCAGGCGGGGTGAACATCGAGCTCATCAGCACGTCGGAGATCAAAATCTCCGTCATCGTGGACAAAACCAAGGCCGACGACGCCGCCCGCGTCGCCCACAAAGCCTTCTCGCTGGAGACGCTCTGAGCGAGTCCGGCCCGGGGTGGCACAAACAAATCTGTCCGCGGGATTTGACCGATGCAATTGGCGTCCTCCGGCTTGCGTATTTGTGACCCTTGCCGTGACCGCTTCGGTTAGGTTGAGGCACGCTTGGCCGTGTGGCCGTGCGCACGTCCCGGCTACGCCTGTGCCTGGAGGCAAGTGTGTTTAATCCGCGAAGTGACCGTTGGTGTGGTGTTTTTGACCGTTGGTTTAAGAGGCGTGGTTATTCCCTAAAAAAACTACATCTGTTCCCATGCTCAAAAGGCCCCCACCCAAACCCTCAAAAAAATTGACCACACAAATACATGAAAACGAACTTCTTATCAAACGTAGCGATCGCGAGTCTTTCGTTTCTTTGCCTCGTGCCACTGGCACACTCCCAAACAAGCGCCCAATCCGATCTCGATCGCGACGGGATTCCCAACATCTCCGATCCCGACGTGGACAATGATGGCATCCCGAACGGATCGGATCGAAATATTGATGGCGGCATGGCCAAGAGCGGTCCGCTGAAGGGCAAGTTTATCGGTGACCGGATTGCAAATGACAACGCGGCGGAATTGGACATGGATGCGGACGGGTTATTGGACAACGCGGCCAGTGAAACGGATATCGACGGGGACGGACTCGCTGACAATTCCAAGCTCGAGCTTGATATCGATGGAGATGGACGCGCCAACGGCCTGGACGGTGATTTGGACGGCGACGGCTTGGTCAACAACTCGGATGCCGACATGTATGGGACAGGGGTCATCAATGACTATTTTCAAACCGCCGGTGCAGATGCAGCCTACGCTCCCGATGCGAGCGTGGCATCCACCATTGCCTACGTTAGCGGGGAAGTCCGCCGGGTATTGCAAATACCCGCCACTGACAAAGGTCTTCGCGTCAGGGTCAGCGCCAGCCAATTCGGCTCATTAATCTACGGAGTTTGGCGGTATCTCAGCGCCGACAACATCCAAGTCTATGCAACATGGTGCTATCCCTCCTCGGACCCTTCACAGCTGAAGGTCTTCGTTGACTGGATATACACCGGACCTTACTCGGGCATTGTCGAGGACTACACCAATCCTGCCAATTACGCGATCTCCGAGGAGAACAGGCTTTCTGCGCAGTATCCCGGCGGGGGTTTCACCTTCATCGGCTGGGTGCCCCCCGAGCCGACAGGTTTTTATTTTTCCGCGCCGAACGAGCAGGCGACTGGCTTTGCGCCTCCTTATGAGAAATTGAGAGCCGCGCTCAGTTCTTATCCGGACTTCTCATCTAGCCCGCAGTATCTTGATTTCTCCGGATCTCTGGTTTCAACGCCCGGCTTCCCCGGCGTGCAGCCCATCATCAACCTTCAGCGGACCATCATGCAGGTGAGCAGGGCTTGGTATGGGCAACTCGAGGCCCAACAGTTGCGCTAATCGCAAAAGCGCGGCGCGTAAGTTAGACGCTCCGTTGCGTCAGCCGCCGCGCGACGAATCGAGTGAAAGATGCCGCCGGACTCTTTGCCCGGCGGTATCGCTTTTCAAACTCGTCTCCGGCGCGTTCGCCTGTCTGCTTCCATGACCATGTCTGCGTCGGCTTCCGGCTCACGCTCCTTTTTGCCCCGCTTTCGAATAAGGCGCGCCCTAGTCTGGCACGTGGCGACTTGGTTTGGGATCTTTCTCATAGATCTCTTGATGCTATCAACGTTTGAGGCGCCCACCGCGCGGAAGGTCGCGAATCTTTTTCTGGGTCTGATGCTGAACTCACTCGTGGGTTGTCTGCTATGGAGGCTGCTTCTGGCCAATGATAACTCCGTTCGGGTCTCCTATCGTATCATGCTGCTGGGCCTCATCGGCTGCATAGCCGGGGGGGCCGTGGTCGGCGCGATCATGCGACCGGTGGAGAATTGGGCCAAACTCGCCGACATAGCGCAGGGGGGGCTGCCCCCGGCCGGCTTCACTGGACTCTGGTTCTTCTACTCCCTCATGTTGCTGATTTGGGGCGTGTGTGCAGTCGCGGTTTTTTTTCAGGAACGGGCGAATCGTGCCGAACTCCAGCGCGCGGAATTTGCCGCCGCTGCGCGGGAGGCGGAGCTCGGCGTCTTGCGCCTCCAGATCAACCCGCACTTTCTCTTTAACAGCCTGGCCTCCCTTCGCGCGCTTGTGCAAGTAGACCCGGGCGCGGCGCGCAGTGCGATAGATGACCTGGCGTTGATGATGCGCTACTCCTTGGAACGCGTCGGAGCGCCGACCATTTCGCTCGAGGAGGAACTCACCATGGTCGAGGCCTACCTCAAGATGGAAAAGCTCCGTCTCGCCGACCGTCTCCGACTCACTTCGAGCATCGAGCCCGGACTCGGGCGCGCTAAGCTGCCGCCTCTAAGCCTGCAAACCTTGGTGGAAAATGCCGTCAAGTTTGGGGCCGCAAACCGGCGCTCCGGCGGTGATATCCGCTACGAAGTATGCCGCCGGGCCGATCGCCTCGTGTTGCGCGTTTTCAATCCCGGATCGTGCTCTGCGCCCTCCGACTCCACCCGCCAGGGCTTGGTCAATCTGCGTCGCCGGCTCGACGTGCTCTATGGTCGCGAGGCCGGCTTGGAGCTCCGCCAAAGCGAGCCCGATTTGGTGAGTGCGGAGTTGTTTGTGCCCTTTGAAACCTCTGCCCCATGAAAGCCCTGATTATTGATGATGAGCCCCTCTTGCGCGCCGAGCTCCGCCGGATGCTCGGGGCCTATCCAGCGCTTGAGATCGTCGGCGAGGCCGCTGATGCCGAGTCCGGCCTCGAATGCATTCACCGTCTGCGCCCCGACCTCTTGTTTCTCGACGTGCAGATGCCCGAGAAAAGCGGCCTCGATCTGCTTGCCGCGCTCGAGACGCTTCCACTCGTGATTTTCGTCACCGCACACGATCGGCACGCGATGCGCGCCTTTGATTTTGGCGCCACCGATTATCTTCTCAAGCCGGTCAACGAGGCACGTCTGCGGGTGGCCGTTATGCGCGCCTTTGCCGCCCTTGATACCGGGTCGGGGCACTCGTCCGACGCTGCCGAGCCTCATTCTGAGGAGGACGGAACTATCGCCGCCGACCGCGCCTCCGTCGAGCCGCTCGCCGAGGATCAATGCGTGCTCCTTCGTGACGGCGACCAAACTTACTTTGTGCCGGTAAAAACGATACAATCCATCGAGGCCTGCGGATCCTACGCGCGCGTTCATTTGGGTGACCGCCGCCCCCTCATTCCTCGCTCGCTAAACTTCCTCGAACAGCGCCTCCCGGCGCAGCTCTTTTTCCGGGTGAGTCGCAACGCCATCGTCAACATCCGCGAGGTGACGAAGATCGAGCCGTGGTTCAGTGGAGGACTGCGAGCCACTTTGAGAAACGGAAGCACCTTCGACCTGTCCCGCCGCCAGGCGAAACTGTTCCGTGATAGCATGACGCTCTGAGCGCATCAAAGTGTGGGCTCCTTAAAGGGTCCAACCATGATGATTATACGGGCAACCGCCGCACCCGCTCGGTAGAGTTAAAAACACCCATTGCCACTTTCGATGATCGGGGAGTGGATCATAGCACCACGTTTTAATTGAGAACCGGGTGACGGTTAACTTTTCGATCGCTAATGCTGTATGTTAGTTTCGCGCGGTTCGGCTCGAAATTCTCAAGCCTTCATATCTTCTCTGTTCCGAACATGCGCTACATCTCCACCCGCGGTCTCGCCCCCTCCCTCGGCTTCTCCGACGCCGTTGCCACCGGCCTAGCGCCCGATGGCGGGCTTTATCTGCCCGAGACGCTGCCGACCTTCTCCGCCGCAGATCTAGCCCGCTTCGAGACGCTGTCCTACCCGGAGCTCTGCTTTGAGTTTCTGGGCCGTTTCGCCACGGACATCCCGGCAGACACCCTCCGCACCCTCGTCGCGAAAAGCTACACCACTTTCGCCCATGCCGAGATCGCTCCCATCGTGAAGCTAGACGAAAGCACTTACGTGCTGGAGCTATTCCACGGCCCCACCCTAGCCTTCAAAGACTTCGCCCTTCAACTTCTGGGTAATCTCTACGGACACCAGTGCGCCGTCCGCGGCCAGACCATCAACGTTCTCGGGGCCACCTCCGGCGACACTGGCTCAGCCGCCATCCATGGCCTTCTCGGAAAGCCCGGTGTCGCCATCTTCATCGCCTACCCCGACGGCCGCACCTCGCATCTACAGGAACGCCAGATGGCCTGCACCGGCGCGGACAACGTCCACGCCCTCGCTATCGACGGCACCTTCGACGATGCGCAGGCCGCATTAAAGGAACTTTTCGCCGACCAGGAGTTCCGCACCCGGCACCGCTTGAGTGCGGTCAACTCTATAAACCTCGCCCGCATCCTCGCCCAATGCGTCTACTACCTCTGGGCTTACCTCCGCCTGCCGGCCGGCGTGCGCGACGAGATCGAGTGGGTCGTGCCCACCGGAAATTTTGGTAATGTCCTCGCCGGCTGGTTGCTCCAAAAAATGGGCGTGCCCCTACGCGGCTTCCGCGTCGCCACCAACCAGAACGATATCCTCCACCGCTTGTTCACCACCGGTGATTACCGCACCTCGACCGTCACGCCATCGCTCGCTCCATCGATGGACATCCAGGTCTCCAGCAACTTCGAGCGCTTCCTCTATTACAGCATTGGGCAAAACCCCGCTAAAGTCCGGGAAATCATGGCTACCTTCAAGGCAACCGGCGCCTACACCTTCACCGGCTTTGACCCCGACACCTTCACCGCCTCTCGTTGTGCTGACGCCGAGATCCCCGGCCTCATCCGAACAATTTACCAAGACTACGGCTACATAGCGGATCCGCACACCGCCTGCGGCTTCAAGTCGCTCGCGAAGAGCCGTCCAAGCATCGTGCTCGCCACTGCCAGCCCTGCCAAGTTCCCCAACACCATTGTCTCGGCCATAGGACTGGAGCCCACCGCCCCATCATTGGAGGCCTTAAAGAAAAAGCCACTAGTTAAGCATAAGTTGCCAGCCGATGCCGCGTCCATACGCGACTACCTAGATCGACACGCGGTTTAAGCCACACCCTACGCCGCACCTGGCCCGGCCAGGAGGCGCGGACGTTTGCGTTCATAAAGCCGAATCTGGTGCTTACGCTGATCGTGCAGGATGATTTCAGCGTAGCGTCCCCAACCTACCAAAGTGCGGAAAATCACCTTCGGTTTTTCGTGCGGTAGCAATGCGGCTAGCTCGGCCAGTAGCACATCGTCGTTTAGGACCTTGCTATCCTGCACGTTGATTAGGCGTATGAGTAGATCGAAAATCTTCAGCCCGAGAATTTTTTCACGAAGTAGCCGTTTTTGATCGAGCGTGGAGGCGGCCAGAACCTGACTGCCAAAATCAGTGATCACTACCTCTTGGCCAGGTGTCAGCACCAGTCCGAGCAATTCGCCCGCCTTCACCAGATTCACGACCGAGCCGAAATCTCGTCCCAGGCGCTCGGCGATCTCGAAAATATCAAGTGCTTGGCCGGAGAGCATCGTGACCAGCCCCAGCACCTCGCCGGGGGTCACGGCCGGGATACTAAAGGGCACGATCCGGCGCTGCCCCTCGTCCGTCTTTAACACCATTTTCCCAGACTCCACCGCGGTAACGGGCGCATCAGGCAGAGTGGCGTGCGTGAGGATATGATGCAGATTTTCCACTGCGGACGAAAAAGCCGCAGACTTGGGGTCGCGCGGATAGGGCAGTGGATTTGCGACGATCTGATCGATGCGACCCGGACCGGCGGCGAGCACGACAATACGGGTGGCCAACTCGACCGCCTCCTCGATGTTATGGGTGACGAGAATCATCGTCCGCAGCGGGTTGGCTGGATCAGCCAGCAAGCGGGCAAGCTCGTTGCGTAGGGTCTCGGCGGTGAGGACGTCGAGTGCGCTGAAAGGCTCATCCATACACAACACCTCGGGGTCAGCGACAAGGGCACGGGCTATACCAACTCGTTGTTTCATACCGCCCGATAATTCGCGAGGGTAAGCGTTCTCGTATGCGTTCAGGCCGACGACGCCAAGCACGCGGTCGACTTTTGCCTCGCGTTCCACCTCGGAAAGGTGCTCGACCGCTAAAAGCACATTGCCGCGGACCGTCAGCCAAGGGAAAAGCGCGAAGTTCTGGAAAACCATCGAAACCCGCGGCGCGATGCCAGCCAGAGGTTTTCCGTGATGGAAAACTTCGCCGCGGGTCGGAGTGATGAGCCCAGCCAGCGTTCGCATGAGGGTGGACTTCCCGCAGCCGGACGGGCCGAGCAAAGCCACGACATCATTGGCGGATACATCCAGGCTAACATCGGAGAGCACGAGATCGCGCTGGGCGCCGGAACCGTATTCATGGCTGACGTGGCGGAGGGAGAGAATGGGGGCAGACGCGGTCATCGCGGACGTGTGGCCAAGGTTCGTGGAAGCTAAGGCAGAAAGTATTGGGGAACAGGCCGGCTCAGCCGCTAAAGCGGCAACGTTCATTGGCGAGCATCTGGATTTTTTTCCAGACGAAGCGGTTTATCAGCACCACAATAAGTGCCATGACAATTACCCCGGCGGCTAACTGAGGGTAGTTACCCGCGGCGGTAGCGCGGCTGATGTAGGCACCGAGCCCAGTTGTCTCCGTTAGCCGCCCTCCGGAGCGAACATATTCCGAGACGATGGTGGCGTTCCACGCTCCGCCCGCGGCAGTGATACAGCCGGTGACCAAGCCAGGCGCGATAGCCGGCAAAAGGTAGCGTGTCCAGCGCCGCCAGCCGAAGAGGCCCATCAGCGCGGCGCAGCTGCGAATGTCATTCGGGATCGCGGAGGCTGCGGAGGCGACGTTGAACAAAATATACCACTGCGTGCCGAGCATGATAAGCGGCACTGCACCCCAGCCTAGATTACCGCCAACTGCGATCACGAGACCCAGAATCCACGGATAAACCATCGGTGCGGGGAATGAAGCAGCGAATTGAATCACGGGCTGAAGCTTGCGCGAGAGCGAAGGATGCAGGCCTAGCCATACCCCACACGGCACGGCCCAGAGCACGCTGAGCAAGAGAGCCGCGAAAACACGCATGGTGGTGCCGCCGGTGCTGAGCGCGATCTCGCCCCAGTCGGCCGCGCCCAGCTGGAAAATGAGCAGCGCAAGTTTGAACAAGGTAAAGCCACCAAGACCAAGTATGAGAACGAATAACAAGTTGCCTAACGATTTGAGAAGAAGTGGACGCGTAGTGGCGATCGGCACCTTGCCAAGGTGGGGTGAATGCCGACGACGCACAAGCGAGGCAGCAAACTGTTCCCAGGCTAAAGATACCCGGCGAAACAACGTGGAGCGCGCGAGCCACAAACCCATTACGCCGGGCGGAGCGCCGTCTGCCGAAGCACCCGCGAAATCATCAAGATTGAATTTACGCGACCAACGCACGAGCGGCCACCAAACGAGTCGATCCGTCGCGACTATGACCACACCCATCGCCAACACGCCATAGAGCTGCGCGGAGACGTCACCCCGAGCCATTGCCTCATTCATGTAGGAACCTATGCCGGGCAGCCGGAAATCCTGGTCGCCGAGTTGGAACGCCTCGGTAATGCTGAGAAAAAACCAGCCGCCAGCCATCGAAACCATGCTGTTATAAACGAGGCTTTGCGTGCCAAAGGGTAATTCCACACGCCAGAAACGCTGCCACGGCGAGAAATCGTAGAGTCGCGCAAGGTTGCGATACTCTGCTGGAACACCTTGGAGGGAATCGTAATAGCTAAAAGCCATATTCCAGACTTGGCCGGTAAGGATCATAATCACACAGGAGGACTCCAAACCGATATTACTATGCGGAAAGAACCGAACGAGAGCGAGCACCAGCCCAGGTAGAAACCCAAGCACGGGGATGCTTTGCAACACATCGAGCACGGGCAATATCAGCCGTCGGGCGCGAGCATCATAAAACGCCCAAGACGCGATCAAAATAGTGAATACCAGCGACAGTCCGTAGGCTATCCAACTGCGCGCTAGCGAATATATCGCGTAGAGCGGCAACACTGAAGGCGAGAGATCGATTGGCGCCGAGACCCTCAGAGGTGCACGCCATTCCTGCTCGACGTTCAAAGCCGCAAGCAGGACGGAGCCGAAAAGCGCGATTACTAAGAGATCACCCCAGAGGTGGTTCCTCCGAGATTCTGTGCTAGATTCAGAATGAGCCATACACGAAAGAAAGCACGGTATGGCACAGGAACACCCCGGATCAGCTAGCAGCCACGAAGGCTATACCCTTGATCTCGATGCGCTCGCTCGGGGTGCTGCGCTCAGGACCGGCGGTTGGCACGGTAGCGATCGCCTCAAGCACTGCGTCCCCCGCGACGAGTTGACCAAATGCGGTGTATTGCTTGTCGAGGAAGCGGGCATCACCGTGGCAGATGAAAAACTGGGATCCAGCGCTATCCGGGCTGGACGAACGCGCCATGGAAACCACGCCGCGCACGTGAGCCTTGGTGTTAAACTCGGCTTTGATCTGGTAACCGGGACCACCCGTGCCTGGCTGCCCGCGAGCACCAGCCTTGGAGTTTGGGCAACCACCCTGAATCATAAAACCTTTGATTATACGGTGAAAGGCAGTCCCGTCATAGAAGCCCTGCTTGGCAAGTTTCTTGAAATTCTCGACATGACCGGGCGCGACGTCGGGCCAAAATTCGAGGGTGATATCGCCCTTGGTGGTGCTGACTACTGCTAGTTCTTTGGTGGTGCTCATGGATGAAAAAAACGACCCTCACCTTCGCGCTTCCCGCCGGCAAGCCCACACTCCACTTTATTAACCAACGATGCTGTATTTTGATCACAACGCCACCACACCCTTGGCCGACTGCGCCAGAGATGCATGGCTACGCATCCAGGCGGAAAACTGGCACAATCCCTCCAGCCCCACCCGTGCCGCCGCCCGTGCCCGCATCCGCTTGGAATCCTACCACGAAGCCGTGGCAGTCCTTCTCGGAGGAGACCCAACCCAATACGTATTCAACTCCGGAGCCACCGAAGGAGCACACGCCGTGCTAGCCCACTGGGCAAAGCAACTACCACCCCATGCCCGAATCGCAGTCTCGGCGACCGAACACGCCTGCGTGCTGGCGGCCGCTGGACACTACTTCCCCAAACGAATCGACTGGCTTCCCCACGAAAGCGGCGGCCTCCTCACCCCGGCCTCAATCCAAACTGCAATCTCCGCCGGCGCAGCCGGTATTGTGGTGATGGCCGCTAATAACGAAAGCGGAGTCCTGCAACCATGGTCTGAAATTGCCACGGTCTGCCAGTGCGCCGCGGTTCCCTACCTCTGCGATGCCACTCAATGGCTAGGCAAATTACCCGGCGCCGGCCTCGGCTCGATTAATGCCTGGATAATTGCCAGCGGTCACAAATTTGGGGCCCCTAAAGGAGTAGGGCTCATAAAATTGCCCAGATCAGAACCCGATTTTCAAAAACCCAGCGGCGGCCCGCAACAAAACGGCCACCGCGCCGGCACCGAAGACCTCGCGGGAATCGCCGCGTTCACCGCCGCGCTAACTCAGGCAGAACAAAAAAAAGTCATCTGGGAATCGCAACGCCTCAGCTGGCGGGATAACTTCGAAAACAGCTTAATCAACTCACTCCAAGGAACTCAAATAATCGCCAAAGAGAGAGAAAGGTTATGGAATACTAGCTTAATTATAGCTCCCCGAGGCAACCAAACCCAATGGGTTTCCAAGTTAGATAAATTGGGTGCACTAATCTCCACCGGCTCCGCATGCACCACCGCCCAGAACGGTCCTTCTCACGTGCTCGCCGCGCTGGGTTTACAAGCCGAGTGCGCCCAACGCTCCTTACGCATCAGTTCCGGTTGGCAGACCTCGGAGCAAGACTGGCGGGATCTCCTGGAAACCTTCCACAAAGCCAACCTTACCATCAACTAGTCCCACTAAGTTTATTTAGAAAAAACCTGACTAATTCCATCAGAGGGTTTTAATTAGTCTGGAAGTCAGCAGAGAGCATACAAGTGGTGCCTGTCCAAATTTCGACGTGCCCACCGCTACCGGAAGATTTTAACTATTTTCTAGCGGATAAGTGGACCGCACCAAAACCATTAGTGATAAAAATCATAATAATGGGGCTAAATAAAAAATCCCGGCAACTTGGTGCCGGGATTAAAATCAACTTTCAACAGGCTCTTTTTTGTCGCCATCCCGAATTTCAGGGCCGTCCTCGGTAGCTCCCACCACGTAATAATCTTTGTAAGATTTATCGTAATATTGAGCGTAATAATAACCAGAAACAGCTAGGTTCAAACCATTTAAAACCGCACCATAACAAGTCACATTGGAATCCAGCAGGCGCCGAGCGGCAGACTGCGCTGCTTTTCTGCGAACTTTATTAAAGAATATGGTAAAAATAGCACCATCCACGAGTGGCAATACAACCAAGGCATCGCTTACCGCAGCAAGGGGAGGAGTGTCGATAAAAATACGATCGTAACGCTTGCGAAGATCCGAAATCATCACCTCGAAGCTCTTATTATTCAAAATCTGGGTTGGGTTTTTAGCACGTCCACCAGTCGGTATCACATCTAGGTTGGCATGCACATCCTTGATGACAACTTCATCAATACTTGACGTGCCAGCACATACATCAATAACACCTTTAAGGTTCTCGCGGCGGAATGATTTATGAATATTCGGCTTACGCAAATCGCAGTCCAAAACACACACTCTGTCGCCGTGAGCGGCGTAAGTGAGAGCTAAATTTGTGGTGGTAAAGGATTTACCCTCACCCGGAATGGTAGAAGTGATTAGGATAACCTTGGCGTCCTTGGCATCATCGCGAAGTCGGAGACTGGAATGGAGCGTAAGAAAGGCCTCCGAAACTTGACGGTCAGCGTTATTGACCACAATCTGAGCCTTGTCCGGTTGCTCCATCTTTTTGATCTGCGGAATAATCCCGAGCAAAGGCAGACCGACAACCGACTCAATATCAAAGGAGCTCTTCACCCGATCATCAATGAAGGCGACGAAAAAGGCGAAAGCGAGTCCAAGACCGAGACCACCGACCAAGCCGATGCCGATATTAAGCACAATCTTGGGCTCTACATAGCGATTAGGCAGGGAAGGGACCGCGGAATCAACCTTGCGTGCACCACTGTTTTCCATCGTAGCCTGCATGTTTACCTCGCGCATGCGTGCAATGAGATTGGTGAGAATCTCATTATTGATCATAAATTCCCGTTCCTGAGCGGAATATTGAACCGCTAACCGATCGAGAGCTAAAGTGGCGGTAGAAGCTTCTTCAAGATTTTTGCGTGCCTGCTCATCGTTACGAACAGAGTTTTCATACTCGGCTTTAATCGAAGCGGCGGCAGAAGCCAAGGCACGCTCTAACTCGCGTTCTGATTGGGCCAAATTATTACTGGCTTCAATCATAGTCGGGTGTTTGTCCCGATATCGTTCGCGCATTTGCGCGATTTCAATTTTGCGACTGGCCACTTGCTGGGTCAGTTGGGCAATATTCAGATTTTGGGCAATGAAAGGCAACTCAGCGAGATCGGACTTACTCTCTAAACGCTCCTGAACTTGTTTCCAGCGGATCTCCGACTGCTTGAGTTGCGACTGCGTCTGAGTAACAAGCAAATTTAACTGCTTAAGCGTCTCTGTCACGATATCCTTACGCTGGTCCAGCGAAACCATGTCATTTTTTTCGCGATAGGCCTGCAATGCTAAGGCCTGCTCCTCAACACGCTTACGTTGTTGTTCAGCACGAATTTGAAGGTCTTCCACTGCTCGCATGGATTCATCGATTCGCACGCGGGCGTTCCACTGCAAAAACTCATCCACAAACATATTCGATATCTTAGCGGCTATCACAGGATCAGGATGCCGGTAAGATACCTGAACTACTAAACTTAAACGCAGTGGCACGATTTGACGGTTACCACCCAAGACCTCTAATGGGGTAAGCGGATCACCCCATCGGCCTTTTTCATATGGTGCCATGAACTGCCGTAGCTCATCGCCCGTGATGCGATCCGCGACACGTTTGATGATAACTGCACTCTCCAAGACCTTGACGAGAGTATTTAAATCCTCAGTGGACAACACCCGGGTCTCGACGACGGATTCAGCCTGAATAACTTTGGCGTCCTGTCGCAGCACCTGAATACTTGCCACAGACTCATATATTTTAGTCTGGCTGAAAGTATAAACCAGTGCGGATGAAAACACGACCAAGAACACTACCACCACATACCAGACTCGTTCGCGAAGAATGAGCAGATAGTCGTTGAGGCTTCGCTGGGCGGTGCTTTCGCCATAACCTGGAGCATTATAGCCATAGCCATAACCGCCGTTACCGTAATCGGCGGGCGGAGCGCCTGCCGGTTGCTTATTTTGCGAATCCATTTCGTTTAATTCAGAATTGTTTAAAAAATACGCTCTTCGACCTGGATAACGTCATCGACTTGAAGCGCCCAAAGGTTGACCGAACGACTTTCCATTAACTTATCAGCATTGATCGTAAAGGTTGTGCTCACTCCCTTTTCATCCGTCCGGATAATCTTCACCTTAGATCTATCCGCCAGTCGGCTAAAACCACCAGCCCTAGCCACGGCCTCAAGCAGCGTCAGCCCGCGCTCCGGGGGGAAAGGAACCGCCTGCGGAGCATTAACGGACCCAATAACGTTTACCGCACGCTCAGCATACTTTAGAACGATCAATGTTACCTGTGGATTGACCAAAAAATCGCGTTCATAAAGCTGGCGAATCATCTCCTCAATTTGACGAACGCTACGATTCTTGACTGACACGTTTCCGATCAAAGGAAGAGAAACCGTATACTCTTGGGAAACAGAGACTTCACGGGTAAGGTCCTCCTCCTTGTAAATTTTGACCTGCAGAATATCCGCAGGCCGCAAAACATAATCCACAGGTGCCGCGGGAGCAGAGGGCGCTGTAGCCGGATTTGTAGCTTCAGTTGCCCCGAGCGGTAGCAAAATACAAAGCCAAACCAGAGCAGAGAGATTAAAATGAGCGGAAAAACTAGAAAAGCGCATGGGAACAAAAAAACGGAAGAAGACCAAAATCTTCTTCCGTTTGTTGTATTTTAAACGGCGACAGACAAGGCAACCTTAGTAACGGATATTCGCGCTGATCGATACGATGTTGGCATCGAAGTCAGCATTACCGTTTTTACCAGCGGAAGCATTGTTAAAGTGACTATAACTGGTATCAAAAGAGAGATACTTGTTGAATGTATAAGAAACACCAAGACGGGCGGAGATAAAGGTGTCGTCGCGGTCAGAACCCTGAAAACTGGTTTGCTCAAGACCTAAAGAGGCAAAGGTGCTGAATTCTTCCGCGATCTTGGATCGAGCGCCCAAGGAGAGGGAGGCTTTCTCTTGGCGTCCACCGGACGCACCGGTTGAGAAATCATTGCTCGCATCCAAGGTAAACTGGGTCTTCTGGGTGAAAACGTAGGTCAAGGCAGCCTTCAAACCGATACCGTCACTATCGCTGTTTGTAGCCTCACCCGAGCGAGAGTTGAAACCAACGGAGAAACTTCCGAGGAGCTTGGGCGTAAACTCACCTCGAGCGCCCACGTTCACGTAAACATCCATATAATCATTATTTGGTATATTTACCTGGGTGCCACGATACTGAACGCCAAGGCTGAGGTCCAATTTGGGCTGAACGGCGAAGTAGTAGTTCACCGGAACAACATAGGTTTCACGATCAAGCAGACCGTCCGCAATGCCGATATATTGTGTGGAATCATACTGAACACCTACACCCACTTTGGACTTCTGGGTAATGCTCACCTCAGCGTTACCACCGACCGTGTAGACATCGGACCGGATCAAGCTGGCGCCAGTGCCAGCCAAATCACGATTGTTCTGAAACTGTTCATTGAAGGAAAAGTTCAAATCCAAGCGAAGCTTAGAGCCTTCATAAGTAGACTTAGCGAAGAGGTTGGCAAGCACCTCATTCAGGTCACTGTGGTCAGTGTAAGCGGTGAAGCGCTCAGAATAGGCTACTGAACCTTTAGTAAGGGAGCTTTTACCGAAGTTAAGTTCAAGACCGGGAGCGAACTCAAAAATAGTGTCCTGAATCGTGGGAGTATCCCTGCCGCCAGACGCAAAAGTAAGATTATCCTCGTAACGCGTCTCCGAGCGAAGGGTCAAAAATAGTTCGGCATTATCACCGATAGCAAGGAACGGCGCAGCGAAAGCAGGCGTGGCAGCTAGGGCGGAAAGGAGGGCTAAGCGGCTTTGGGTGGTCATAGTTGAATTAAGATTAAAAGGTTATTTCGATAGGAATTTAACCGAGTGGCAAGCTTAGTTAGGCTGGCGAATTGCAAGTTAACAGGAGCGACACATTTTAAAAGTAAAGCAAACAATCAGAACTAATGCAGTTTAAATGCAGATAACGAGTGATAATTATTGCTGTCTTTTAAAATCAGATCCAGCGGAAACACTGAAAAATTGCTAAGTGCCTATTATCACATATTTAAAATTTAATGTTAAGTTCTGCACCTTTCAAATGTGTGTTTGCAGCCTTACGGCAAGATTACCTCAATCTCGTTTATGGCTGATACCCCGACGCCCACACCTGCCCAAAAGCCAAGACCTGTAAATTCATTAGGCGCGAAAGTGCCCGAGCCGACTCAACCCACAACGCTTGGAGCTTGGGAGAAATTCCTCCCGATCCGCTTGAAGCAGACTCCGCTGGGAACGAGCGTCCGCATTTTATGGCCCCTGGCCACACTATGGCTGGTAATGCTGGGCTTGGTGGGCTGGCTCGGGCTGGCGACCGGTGCGTATCTGTTCGTCAAATACCGTCGAGACTTCAGCGAGGTGCAATTCAAGCATATGCTGTTTTATCCCGCCGAAAGGGAAAATTACCGCCAAGCCCGTGGCGACTACCTCATCTCGGTATCCCAAAAGGAACTTGAGGCGAAAAAATTTCGCGAGGCTTTCTATCACCTGCGCGTCGGAGCCAATTTGGCACCACACAACCGAGATGGACGAATGTTGCTAGCGCAATTCTATGTGGTTTGGCAGAGACCTGACCTCGCCCACAATCTACTGGTTGAAGGTCTGGAAGACCACTCCAAGGATAGGGAGTATCTGCAAACAACCTTCAGTTTCTTACTGCAGCGTCAAGCTGACTACGAGTTGATCCAGATCGCTGACCGCCTTTTAGCTGGAGCTGAGCGTAATGGCGTGCCCGACGAGCGCCTCCGACTTATCGCCACCGCTCGCGCAACCGCCCAGTTTTTCCGCGGCAACTACGATTTAGCCGAGGACACCATTCGCGATTATCGGATAGCGGATTCTACCGACGGTCGCCTGCTCGCTATTCGCGTCGCTTGGGAGCGAGGCGAACGCGAGTCCGCTCTGGCCGCGCTGCAAAGCATGACTGAAGAGTTGCCGGACAACGAACAGGTCTATGCCCAATACACCGCCTACCTGCGGGAAGATAAACGTGACGACGAAATGCGCCGACAGGCCGTCCTCCGACAACTTTCTTATCCCGACCGGCCACGAGCACGCATCGACCTCCTCTATCTTTATGATAAAGCCAACGAGGAAAATAGCTTAAAAATGGGCGTGGAGGATCTTTTTCGCGATTTCAGTGCCAGCGGAGAGGTCATGTTGGCTCTCGGAGACTTCGCCGCCAATACCGGTCGCCCTGAATTAGCACGACGAGTCTACGACCACTGCAAGGATACGCAACTCCCGTGGGATGGCGCAGCGCTAATGACAGTCGAGGCCTACGTGGTCGCGAAACGCTACCGCGAAGCCCTCGAAGCGTGCACCGGCCTGCAAAAGGAAAATCCCGAGTGGGGAAAACGTTTTTATTCTGTCTTTAACGGTCTACAAGCCATCGCCAATTACGGCCTCTCTGACGTAGAGGCAGCCGAACTCTTCTTAAGCAACTTCCTAGCCCAATCCGGCGTTCGTGCAGAAAATCTTGTGGCCGTTTCGAATCGCTTACTAAGCGTCGGGGCGGATGATCAGGCGCGTCTGGTTTTAGCCCAGGCAGTGCGTTCGGACCCACTCAACCAAACCGCCCTTACCGGATTGATCCGCCTAGATCTCGCTTCGGGCAGGGCAGAGGCTGTGATTCGTCACATCGAGACCTTGCTCACGATGAGAACCCCTCCCCGCCTCCTGCTGCGGGAGGCTTATAATCGTCTGGCTAGCGACCGCTTCCTGCTCATTCCTCAACGATCAGCGCTGCTTAATGATATCAAAAAGAATCTTTAAGCATCCCTGCGCTTAAGTAGCGAACACCTGATCCAGAGCGGCTAAAAAACGTTCGTTTTGGGCGGGTGCCCCCACCGTAACGCGCACCCACTCAGGCATTCCGTAGGGCTTCATCGGGCGCACGATCACACCGCGCCGCTGTAACTCAGCAAACACCCGAGCTCCATCACCGACCCTGACCAAAAGGAAATTCGCCTCGCTAGGCACGATCTCAAGTCCCCGCACGATCAGGGCGGATGAGAGCTGGCGCAAACCAGTCGCGTTGGTCGCGCGCGCCCGAGCCATGAAATCCGTGTCGTCGAGGGCTGCGACCGCCGCCGCCTGCCCAATGGCGTTGACGTTGAAGGGTTGCCGCACGCGGTTAAGCAAACCTGCCAACTCGGCAGACGTGTAACCATAACCGACACGGAGAGAGGCGAGGCCGAAAATCTTGGAAAAGGTCCGCAATCCAATCACCTTGCGCCCCTCAGATAACAACGGTCGCAGGTCAGGCGGATTGTCCAGATACTCGGCATAGGCCTCATCGAACACAAAAACCACCTGCTCGGGCAAAGCCCGCACAAAAGCGTGGATCTCCGCCTCGGTATTGGCCGTGCCCGTGGGATTGTTCGGGCTGGGCAAAAAAACCAGCTTGGTGCGCGGTGTAACCGCTCGGGCGAGGGCATCCAGATCGTGACGGTGGGCGACCAACGGCACCTCGACCGGACGTGCACCAAAAAGCAACGTGACCAACTTATAGACAATAAAGGCAGGCGCGCCCATCACCACCTCATCGCCCGGACGCAAGAAGACATGACCCAGTAGCTCAAGGAGTTCATTGGAGCCGTTACCAACCACGAATTGCTCGGCCGCCAGACCATGGCGCGCGGCAAGTTTTTGCCGCAGGACAAAACAGCCACCGTCGGGATAAAGCTCGCCGTGAGCGAGCGCGCGCGTGGCCGCCGCCACCGCGAGCGGAGAGGGGCCGAGCGGGTTTTCGTTTGAGGCAAGCTTCAGGATTCCGGCTGGATCCAATCCAAGTTCACGGGCAACGTCATCAATCGGCTTGCCGGGCTCGTAGACCGGCTGGGTTAGGACGCTGGGGTTAACGAGGGCAGAGAGGGTCATGGCGTAACCAGACAAACCCGCCAGATCGCGCGGGCCAAGGCGTTTTCACCGCAACCCGACCGGCGCGCCCAGCACCTCGCGCCAGACCATAGCTGTGCGCAGAGCGCGCGGATCGCGGAATTCGTCCGGTAAACTGCCGGCACCAACACGCGGAGCGACCGGAGAAGCACCCCGCAATGACTCCAAACCCACCACCGCGCTAGCGCCGCGCGAGGCAGTCGACGCCGTTTGCAAGGCCTCGCGGCGTCGCTCCTCGAGTTGGCGCAACTGCTCCGATAGAGCGCGCTGCCGGTCGAGAGCGGCCTCGTCCGCATAACCCGCGACCTCAACGGGCACTGGAGCTGGTTCCGGACGCGCTGCCGGCTTAAGCAGTGACGGCGGAGTTTCTTGGAATATAGGACGGAACGGATCCGCCATGCGCTCCCCGATCGTCCGCGGTGGCAGGGTGGGCGGTTGGGCCGACGCCGGACCTTGGCCTCGGCGTTCGGCGATTTTGCGGCGGATTTCCTCCTGGATACGCCGCACACGGTCTTCCTGCTCGGGATCGGTGCCATCGCGAGAGAGCGGCGCCAGTTCACGCACCTCGGCGCGCACCGGGGACCGGTTGTTTTCCGGCACACCGTCTTCGTCGAAATCGGCCGGCAAACCCTGTTTCTCGCGCTGGCGATTGTTTAACCACATCGCGATCGAGCCGGCGATCACGAGGATGAGCTGCAGGTGTTGGAGTATCCAATCCACGGATGAAAAAATGGCGCGGCGGTATCGGTTATCAGCGGCGCTTACTTACGCTCATCGGTGCCGATGACTTTGCGCATCGAAGTATCCGCCTGGATATTTTCCATTTTGTAGTAGTCCATCACGCCTAACCGACCGGAACGAAAGGCCTCAGCAAGCGCGAGTGGAACTTGGGCTTGGGCTTCTACGACCTTAGCCTGCATCTCCTGCACGCGGGCCTTCATCTCCTGCTCCACCGCCACGGCGGCGGCGCGCCGGATTTCCGCCTGGGCCTGGGCGATGCTCTTATTCGCCTCGGCCTGAGCTTCCTGGAGCTTAGCCCCTACGTTTTCGCCTACGTCCACATCGGCGATATCGATCGAAAGGATTTCAAAGGCGCTGCCGACGTCGAGACCGCGCTTAAGCACGACCTTCGATATGGAATCGGGCGACTCCAGCACGACTTTATAGCTCTCAGCCGAGCCAATGGTGGAAACGATACCCTCGCCGACGCGGGCGATAATGGTGTCTTCCTTGGCGCCTCCAACGAAGCGGTCGAGATTGGTGCGCACGGTCACGCGTGCCTTCACCTTCACCTGGATGCCGTCCTTCGCAACACCGTCAATCGTGGTGCGGCCGGAGGCGGGGTTGGGGCAATCGATAACCTTGGGATCGACTGATGTGCGGACCGCCTCAACCACGCTCTTGCCCGAACCCTTGGTGGCGAGGTCGATGGCACAGGCGCGGTTCCAAT
>RGVP01000320.1 GCA_010027235.1 bacterium | reverse complement strand
GCCAGCATGGGACCGCCATTGATTTTTTGATGGCGTTTTCAGGCTACGGTTTCGTCGACGCGGTGAAGGATCTCGCTCAAGACCTTGGGCTTAACGTTCCCAACGAACAGGGTGACAGGGACCCCAAAGCCGCGGCCGCAAGGGCGCGCGCGCCCGACCTCATCCAGACGGTTGAGCGGGCGGCGAAATTTTACGGGCATCGACTGCGGGACGCACAGCACGCAATTGAGTATCTCAAGCGCAGGGGGCTTTCCGGGCAAACCGCAGCGCGGTTTCGAATCGGCTACGCCCCGCCGGGTTGGCAAGCTCTCGAAGCGGCATTTGAGAATTATGGTGACTCAAGCCTGGTTGAGTCAGGGCTGGTGATCGCGCCGGAAGCGGCGCCAGATGCCTCACCGCGTGCGCTGTCAGCTTCGGCGTCAGAAGCGGTTTCAGAAGCGGCTCCAGATACTAAGTTCGTTCGGCGCAGGCGGTACGACCGGTTTCGGGATCGGATCATGTTTCCGATTCGAAACGCCCGTGGGCATGTCATCGGCTTTGGCGGTCGTGTGATCGATCAGGGGGAGCCCAAGTACCTGAATAGTCCTGAGACGCCACTTTTTAGCAAGGGTCGAGAGCTCTACGGGCTCTACGAAGCCCGCGACGCCTTGCGCCAGTTGAACGCAGCTGTCGTGGTGGAGGGCTACATGGATGTGGTCATGCTGGCTCAGCACGGGGTCGAAAACGCAGTGGCGACCCTTGGTACGGCGACGACGCCCGATCATGTGAGGGTGTTGTCCCGTCTGGTTGACCGAATCACGTTCGCATTTGATGGCGACCGGGCTGGTCGGAAAGCCGCCTGGCGAGCCCTCGAGGCCAGTCTTCCGCATGCAACCGACACGCGCCGGATCGAATTTTTGTTTTTGCCAACCACGCACGATCCCGATAGCTTCGTGCGCGAAAAGGGGTCCGAGGGGTGGGCCGCAGCGCTGGCCGAGGCAATGCCGCTATCGGAGTTCTTGCTGCGCGAACTGTCTTCGCGCGTTAATTTAACTCAACCTGAGGGACGCGCGCAGCTTCAGTCACAGTCACGCGAGTACATCATGGCGCTCCCAGCGGCTGCGCTACGTCAACAGTTAATTCGCCGGGTGGCCGACAGTGTTCAGGTCGGAGCGGAGGATCTTGAGCGCTTTTATGGGATCAGTGGCCCAAGTGGGCCTCGGTCAAGGCCGCCCTTGCGCCGACTCTCGCCGCAGCGGGCAACAGCGGTGCCAGCGATCGAGCGCATTTTTGGGTTGGCGGGGCGACATCCTTCGCTCGCATTTGAGATTCCACTGGATCCAAGCGACCGTGCGCCCACGATTGACCCCGGAGTCCGCTGGGCGCACGCGGGGATCGAAGCCGATTCGGCGTGTCTTACGCCGGCGGAACTACCGGCCGAGGTGCAATCCTGGTTGCGACGGCTGCGGACTTTGCCCGAGGGGGCATCGCTGGCCTCGGTGCTTGCTTTGTTGAAGGACTCTCCCGACCTGCTGGCCCGCCTGAGTGCCCACGAAGCATCGCCGTGGGCGGGCCTGTCGCT
>RGVP01000319.1 GCA_010027235.1 bacterium | reverse complement strand
GGGTGGGAGGCGAGAGGGATCTCAGTTTTCGCGAAGTTTCAGGTGGAAATCGACCGCCTTGGGGCTGGTGGCGATGGCAGACACGGCGCGGGTCTCGCGGCCTTCGAGCTGGATTTGTTTCCAACCGCCGGAGGGGGCGGAGAGCTCCATGCCGTCGCTGGCCACCCAGTCGAACTTATAGGTGAAGGCCTGGGGCTTGGTGGAGCGGTTTTCGAGGGTAACTTGGATTTTTAGCAAGTCGCCGGAGACCTTGGCCTCATTGACGGATACGATGGCGACCTTACGGCCAAGGGAGGCGTCGGTGATCACGCGTTGATCGGCCACGTAGGAGGGGGTGGCTTGGGACTCGGAGCGCGACACGGTATTGACACTCGTAGCGCAGCCCGCGCCGAGGAGGGCGAGGGCGGTGGCGGAGGAGGCGAGGAGGAGTTTCATGGGAGGGAGAGGAGGCGGGTTTACTTTTTGAGGATGAATTGGCTGACGAGCAGGGGCGCATTGGCGCTAGGGCTCTTCACATAGACGACTTGCACGGCGGCAGGTTCCAGCGAGACGGTGCGGGTCTGGGTGCCGGCGGTGAGGGTGAGCAGGCCATCGGAAGGTGTGGCGAGGCGGGCGTAATGAAACTCCTTGGGCAGGCTGCGCCAGGTCCGGGTGTCGGCGATATTTACGGCGGCTTGCGTGATGGCAGTGGCGAGGCTGAAGAGCAGGGCGCCGGTGGGACCGGCCTGATCCTGCATCTGTTTCTGCAGGACGGCGTCGATGGTGGCCTTAATGCCGGTGGAGACGATCGTCTTGGTCAGGATGGCGGGCCACTCATTTTTAAAATCTTGGGCAACCACGCTATCCATCGATGCGACCAGTGCGGCTGGGTAGGTCTGGCCGCCCTCTCCGGTAATGCTGAGAGCGGGGGCGTGGCCGGAAACACGGGAAAGCTCAGGCAGGGCCATGCCGACGTAGGAGATGCGGCCTGTCACCACGAAGAGGGGCAGGTCGATACGGATTTGGTCGCGATAGGGGGCGGCGCCGGTCTCAAAAATCACATAGGTGAGAGCAGCGGGCGCGGGAGTGGCAGGAGCCTGTGGGTCAGGTTCTAGAGCGTGGTAATCGGCTTGGGCGTAGGGGTTGGTGGGGGCTAAGTTAACCACGCGTTCCCAACTCTTGCGGGCGCGCTCGACGTCGGAGGCATCGGCGGCTTGGTGGGTGAAGACGAGGGCGTCGAGGAAGGTGGTGAAGGGGTTGACGTAGTCGCCGTAGGGCAGGATGGCGGAGTCGAGTTTCGTCTCGATGTTGGAGATCGCGGCAGAGGTCTTGGGGTCGCGTTTGGCGCGATCGGCATCGTAGGAAGAGCCCTGCCGACCTTGGTCGTCTTCGGTTTTGCCGGACTTGGCGTCTTCGGCTATTTTTTGGGCTTCCTGTATGCGTTTGGCGTTTTCCTCCACGGCGTCGCGCTGGCTTTGCAAGGCCCGGTTTAACTCAACGCGGGCGGCGTCGGCGTCGCTAAGGTGAAGGTAATTGAGTGCTTGGTAGGTGTGCAGCATCACCTTGTCATAGGCGCGACCGCGGTAGGG
>RGVP01000318.1 GCA_010027235.1 bacterium | reverse complement strand
ACTGCACCGCGAACATCCCAATCAACTCCGTCAGGCCGCTTTTCAGGTGGTGTTGCTGGGGGTTGGCGTCGCGATCGCGGCCGCTTTGGCCAATGTGCTGCACCAGCACTGAGGCGCTCCGCCCTTAGCGTCGCCGCCCTTAGCTGCTCCGCCCTTTGGTTCTCAGGCCCCGGTGGCGACTGGCCGCGATGGGTCGCTACACCATTCGCTCCAGGATCCTGCATAGAGCAAAGCCCCGCTGAGTCCCGCATGGGCCATCGCTATCAGGTTGTGGCAGGCAGTCACTCCTGAACCACATTGATGGATGGCGGTGTCGGCTGGCCGCCCGTTCAGGAGCGACAGGAACTCAGCCCGCAAGTGATCGGGGGAATGGAAGCGACCGTCAGCCGCTAGATTGGTTTGCCAGAACCGGTTCAGGGCGCCTGGGATATGCCCTGCGACGGGGTCGAGCGGTTCTTGCGCTCCTGAAAAACGGGCTGGTGCACGGGCGTCGAGCACGACTCGCCGTTGTGCCGCGGTGTCGGCGGCGACCGTGTCAACATCGACCCAGGCCACCAAAGGGGTTCTCAGGCGCAGTTTGCCGGGCGTGGGCAACGGGACTTCTGTGGTCAGCGCGAGGCCGGCATCCAACCATGCGGGCAGGCCTCCGTCGAGGACGCTGACTCGCTCATGGCCCAACCATTGGGTCAACCACCACAGTCGCGCCGCAAAGCTACCGCCATCGGAGTCGTAAGCGATGAGATGAGTCTGCTCCGAGAGTCCGATCGACTCTAGGCGAGCCTTAACCCGTTCGCGGGCCGGTAACGGATGACGGCCGCCGCAAAGACCCGCCGCGTGGTCTGCGAGATCGGTATCGAGGTTCAAGTGAACCGCCCCGGGCAGGTGACCCTGCAGGTAGGCCTGTGTGCCGGCCTCGGGCTTCATCAAATCGTGACGGCAGTCGACCAGCAGGATCTGAGTGCCCCCGGCTTGCGCTGCCCGAGCCTGCGCACTCAGTAATTCGTCAACCGTGATGAGTGGACTAGACATAAAGTTCGCGGCGGCACCACTCATGGAAATGCTGCATGCCATCCTCCATGGGCGATTGGTAGGGGCCAGCATCGTCCTGTCCACGGTTCAGCAGCGCGCGCCGACCCGCATCCATGCGCAGTGCGATCTCGTCATCTTCAACGCAGGTTTCCCGGTAGGCGGCCCGCTCAGCCTCCACAAATTCGCGCTCGAAGAGGGCGATTTCTTCGGGGTAGTAGAACTCGATGATGTTCGTGGTCGCCTGCGGACCTTTGGGGATTAAAGTCGAAACCACCAGCACATGGGGATACCACTCAACCATCACGTTCGGGTAGAGCGTCATCCAGATCGCGCCATGCTGGGGCGCAATGCCGCCGCGAAAACGCATCAGCTCGGCATGCCAGCGCTGATAGACCGATGTTCCTGGGCGCGCGAGTTCGGCATTCACCCCAACGGTTTGCACCGACCACTGGCGCCCGAACTCCCAGCGCAAGTCATCACAGGTGACGAATCGACCAAGCCCTGGATGGAAAGGACCGACGTGGTAATCCTCGAGGTAGACCTCGATAAAGGTCTTCCAGTT
>RGVP01000317.1 GCA_010027235.1 bacterium | reverse complement strand
TTCTTTTCGATGCGCTCGGTGACGGTCTTCTTGTTACGGAAGGTCAAATAGCGGGAGGTGGGCTTACCCTCTTTGCGGGCTTCGGTGCATTCAAGGGTGACGAGTTCTTGGGCCATGGTGGAATTGGTTAAAGGCGAGAGCACAACGCCCGCCCCCGCCCGGCGCAAGCCCTGATTTCAATCATCCGGTCCCAACGATGCAATCTCACAGCCCAGCGGGGTATTTTTACGACAAATCCCGCAGCGAGCCGAAATCGGGGTCATGCAGCCTGCGGTAGGTGCGCACAATCATACCGTCGGTTAATCCAGCCAGCCAGTCGCAGATGCGGCGTGCCTTGCCTGGAATGGTCGCCTCGGCATCAACCAGACGGCCCACCCGCGGCGGCAACAGGCGGATGATGCGTTCGCCCGGTTCGACGTAGTGCCCCCAAGCCGCCCCCCAAAGATCGAAGAGGACCTTGCGCGCCTTGTGCTCCATCTGCTGGAGCTGCGGGCTCTCAAAAATGATGTCATTAGCCATGCGTTTGTAGAACGCCGCCTCACGCTCCGCTTCGGCCGCCACCACCAGTTCAAAACGATAGCGGTTGGTGCGCGCCGCCATCGAATTGCCCGCCGCCCGGTCGCGCAAACGGCAACCAGTGATAAAACGCCCCGTCTTCTCGGAAAACACCTCCTCCAAACGATCGCTCCGAATCGCGCCAAATAACACATCCAAATGCCGCTGGCGCTCAGCGTCGATACCGACCTCCGCCGCCCAAGCCTCGATCCGCTCGATCGTCAAAAAGCCCGCGCGCACTCCATCGACGATGTCGTTGAGCGAATAGGCCGCATCGTCCGCCCAGTCCATGATCTGGCACTCAACGCTCTTATAATGATTCAGCGCCTCGCCCGCCCCCAACGAGGCAGGGGTCGTGCCGCCGAATACGAAGTCGCGGTAAATCACCTGCGGGTCATAAAGAAAATGGTTGCGCGGGGGGACGGGGTGTTCGCGGTAGAGTTTTTTGTATTTCAATACGCCATCGAGGAGCGCGCGGCTGGGCTGCATGCCCCGCACGCCGGACTCGTTTTGATACATCGTCTCGGTCAACAAGTGCAGGGTCTGGGCGTTGCCCTCAAAACCACCGTGAGGTTTCATCAACTCCTGCAACGTTCGCTCGCCAGAATGGCCGAATGGCGGGTGGCCAAGGTCGTGGGCGAGGCACACCGCCTCCACTAGATCACCATCGATAAAAAAATCCGGCGCAAGGGGCTCGCCGCGCGAGAGCAGCCAAGCACAGATGGAACGTCCAATCTGCGCGACCTCCATGGAATGGGTTAGGCGCGTGCGATAGAAGTCATACTCGCCGGAGAGAAAGACCTGCGTCTTCGACTGGAGCTTGCGAAAGGCGTGAGCGTGGATGACGCGGTCGCGGTCGACTTGGAAACACGAGCGGTAGTCAGGCTTGCGCGCCCCGCCCCAAGTTTCCTGATCAAAGGCGCCATAAAAACGGTTGGACATGCGGGGTAGTAGACAAAAGCCAAACAGGCGGCGCGCCACGCGCAAGATTGCCCTCGACCCCGCTCCGCCCCCAGCCTGCCAGAATGCCTAAGGC
>RGVP01000316.1 GCA_010027235.1 bacterium | reverse complement strand
GCGGGGCGCATGGACTACTTCACCGATTGGCGCAGCTCCACCGGGTGGGCGGGTTTGCTGCGCAGGCGTAGGTTGAGCATCTCCACCAGGAAGGCGAAGGCCATGGAGAAGTAGATGTAGTCCTTCGGGATATGCTGGCCGAGGCTCTCGCCGACGAGGGTGACGCCGATCAGGATGAGGAAGCTCAGGGCGAGCATCTTCACGGTGGGGTGGCGGTTCACGAAATCGCTAATTGAGGCGGCGGCGGCCAGCATGACGCCCAGGGACAAGATGACGGCGGCTATCATGATCCAGAGCTCCTTCACCATGCCGACGGCGGTGATCACCGAATCGAGCGAGAACACGACGTCGAGCAGGAGGATTTGCACGATCACGGCGTTGAACGAAACGGCCGAGCCGCCGGCGGGGTTGGCTTCGCCGTCGTCGCCCTCGAGCTTGTGGTGGATCTCGGTTACACTCTTGCCGATAAGGAACAGGCCTCCGAGCAGGAGGATCAGGTCGCGTCCGGTGAGGGCGTGGTCGACGATGGGCAGGCTGAACAACGGTTTGGTGAGGCTCATCAGCCAGCTGATGCTAAAAAGCAGGGCGACACGGGTAACGAAGGCGAGCAGCAGGCCGGTGCGGCGCGCCTTGGCCTGTTTTTCCTTCGGCAGTTTGCCAGCAAGAATTGAGATAAAGATGACGTTATCGATGCCGAGGACGATCTCGAGCAGCGTGAGGGTGAGCAGGGGGATGAGCCACGTTTCAGGGTTGGCGAGAAATTCCATAAGAAACGGAGCAAGGCGGGTGCGGGGTGGGCGTCAACGCAGCATCGGGGCTCGGCGGCAGGGGGAAAACGTTGCTCAGGTTTGGCGGGGGTATTTGGGTGGCGGTGATGTCCGACTCGGTGATCCGAATTTTTTCCGACCTACATTACGGCGACGCGCGGAGTCGGTTGCGCGACCTCGCGGCGCTCAGGCCCTTGCTCCATGGGGCGGACGAGGTCGTCCTTAATGGGGACACCGTGGACACCCAGATCCCCGGGCGGCCCTCGGGCTGGGGCGAGGTGGGGGAATTTTTTGCCAAGGCCGGGCCGCGGCCAACGTATTTGACTGGCAACCACGATCCGGACCTGGATGCGCCGGCTGAGTTGTCCTTGGCAGGAGGGCGGGTCTGGGTCACGCACGGGGATGTGTTTTACGAGGCCATCGCGCCGTGGAGCCGCCATGCCGCTGAGTTGCGCCGTAGGCTCGCGGCGCTACGGGCGGATGTGACTCCGATGGAATGGGCGCGGGTCGAGACGCGGTTGCGACTTAATCGTGCCGCCTGCGTGGCTTTGCCTGGATTGCTCGACGTTTCTCGGCGGACCGCGGCGGCGCGGGTTGCGCGGCTGGTGAGGACGATTTTGCCGCCCACGCGTTTGTTGGAAATGGCGAAGTCTTGGCGGGAGACCCCTGCGCGGGTCGGCGTGGTTGCGGGGGCGGAGCGACCGCTGGCGCGGGTGGTGGTGCTCGGGCATACCCATTATCCGGGAGTCTGGGAGGCGCCTGGAGCCCGGGGGCTGCGGGTAGTCAATACGGGGTCTTTTGCGCGGCCTTTCGGGGGGGCTTTT
>RGVP01000315.1 GCA_010027235.1 bacterium | reverse complement strand
GGCGGGTTGTCGACATGCTTCTTCTTGAGCTTGAAGGAGTGGCGGTTGTAGACGTTGTTGCCGATGTACTTCTCGTTGGTCAGCACCTGGCGCACTGTGCTGTAGGTCCAGGGGCGATCCTGGTCGTTATAGATGGGCTGGTCGTTCAGGCGTTTCACGATCTCTGCCAAGGGCAAGTCGCCCTCCACCAGCCAGCGGTAAATCTGGTTGATGGTGGCCACCTCTGAATCGGGCCCCGGCATCAGGATCACCCGGTCGGTCTGCAGGCTTTTGTGCTCACCGCGTTTGAGTTCGCCCTTGACCTGGCCAGCCTGGTCGATCAGCACCCGGCGCAGGCCAAAGCCTGCTGGGCCACCTTGCCGGAAGCCCATCTCGATCAGGCGGCACTGGCCGGCAAACACCTTGGCGGAGAGCTCACGGCTGTACTCCCCGGCCATGGCGCGCTTGACGCCTTTGACGATGGTGGAGACGGGCGAGCCGTCGTTTTCAAACTGCTCGGCGACGTAGGCGACGGCGATGCCTTTGCGCTTGCAGATGTACTCGTAGTAGGCGGACTCATCTGCATCCTGAAACCGGCCCCAGCGGCTGACGTCGTAGACCAGGATCAGGTTGAAGTCGGTGTGGCCGGATTCGACATCGGCAATGAGGCGCTGGAGCGAGGCGCGGCCGTCGATGGACAGGCCGCTTTTGCCCTCGTCGGCGTAGGTGCGGACGATCTGGATGTTCCGGCGGTCGGCGTACTCCTGGATCTTGTCCGCCTGGTTGTGCGTGGAGTACTGCTGATGCTCGGTGGACATGCGCACGTACTGGGCGGCGCGGAAGGCGGGACTGGATGCTTGGGTTGCCGGTGGTTCGGCGGTGGGTTCGGATGCTGTGGCCATGTTCTTTCTGCGCTCGTTCGTTTGAGCCATGTTTGCTTCGAAGGCCAAGACGTATCAAGGCGTTCGGCGCAGAAAGAAGGCGATAAGTCGAAGAAAGCGACGGTGGTCGCGGATGATTCAGCCAGCTTTGCGCAAGCGGCTAGCATCGATGTGCATGGACACGGGTTTGGCGAGGATCTCAAGCAGGATGAAGGCGCGCCGCTCGGCGTCTGAGGTCTGGTAGATCGCCTCGATACCGGCGAACGGGCCGTCGGCAATGACCACAGAATCGCCAATTTGGAACATGGCTTCAGTCGGTAGGGTCCGCTCCCGCTGGCGCAGCAGATCGACCAAGGTGTCATCTACCTTGGCCGCCCGAGCACCGAAATGCACCAACTGGCTCACCCCCAGGGTGGAGCGAATCGGCGACCAGCTCTTACCTTGGTCACTGCTGTCCAGCTGGATGAACAGGTAGCGTGGGAACATCGGCTCGGTAGCGATCTCTGCTTTGCGCCGCCGGATCCGCTCGATGCGCATCTGCGGCAAGTAGCACTCGTAACCCTGGCGCTCCAAATTGGCCAGGGCGATATCTTCTTGGCGGGGTTTGGTGTGGACTAGGTACCAAGACAGCGTGCTGGGTGCTGAGGACTCAGTGCTGAGTGGGGTGATTTCGTCACTGCTGATGACGGTCAGCTTGGGTCTGTCTCTTATACACATCT
>RGVP01000314.1 GCA_010027235.1 bacterium | reverse complement strand
GCCAGGGTGCACTGCAAGGCCTTGGCCACTTGCAATAACACCAGCACCGAGGCATTGCCCAGGCCGTATTCCATGTTGGCCAGGTGGCGCTCGGAGACCTGTGCGGCGACCGCCAATGCTTTGCGCGTCATGCCCCGGCGGGCACGCAGCGCACCTACGCGTTGGCCCAGACCGACCAGATAAGGGTGCTTGTCTTCGTCCTCCGACGGGGTGTCCTGAATCGTAGGCGTGGTATTTTTTTGGTTAGGATGCAATATAGTGCTTGACATATCGAAAAAATGAAATTAAGGTCCTCTTACGCACAATAATGCATTTTTTTGAATGCTGCAAGTGAGCCAGATCAAACAAACCAAAGATCGGCGCACTTGCAGACCTGACACCAATACCTGCATGGTGGTCTGCCCAAAAGGGCGGCGCTGAGCGAAAACGAGGAGCATCGATATGGCAGAAGACATGGCAATGGACCCGCAGGGTGAAGTGTTCAATTTCGCGCAGTACCTGCTGGACTGCAACGCAGATCGCGGCGAGCAACTGGCCTTCGTCGATGACCAGGGTGAACTGCGCTACAGCGCCTTGGCGCAGCGGGTGCGCGCGGTTGCGGGCGCGTTGCAGGCCAGTGGCGTGCGCCGGGAAGAGCGGGTATTTGTGCTGATGCACGACAGCATGGACTGGCCTTGCGCATTTTTGGGCGCCATGTACGCGGGCAGCGTGCCGGTGGCGGTCAACACCCTACTTAAAGCCGAGGACTACGCCTACATGCTGGCCAAAAGTCGGGCGCAAATCGCCGTGGTATCGCAGGCCTTACTGCCGGTGTTACAAGAGGCTATGGCGCAAGGGCCCAATGAGTTGCGCCAAGTGGTCGTCTCCGGTGCCCAAGGTGCGCTGCCCGACGGTTGTATCCACTTGGAAGACTGGTTATCCGGGTCGGCGCCGCTGGCGCAATGCGCTTTCACGCATCCGCATGATCCAGGCTTTTGGTTGTTTTCCTCGGGCTCCACGGGCCGGCCCAAGGCCACGGTGCACAACCACGCCAATCCCTACTGGACCGCCAAGCTTTACGGGCAGGATGTGCTGGCGTTGCGGGACGGGGATGTGTGCTTCTCGGCGGCGAAGTTGTTTTTTGCCTACGGCCTGGGCAATGCCCTGACCTTTCCCCTGAGCGTGGGCGCCACCACGATTTTGATGGCCGAGCGGCCGACGCCCGATGCGGTATTTCACCGGCTCTCGGGCGGGGTGGGCGGGCAAAAGCCCACCGCGTTTTTTGGCGCTCCCACCTTGTTCGCCGCGATGCTGGCTTCACCCGCGTTGCCTGCCGCCAAGACCATGGCAGTGCGTTTGGTTTCATCGGCCGGCGAGGCTTTGCCTGCCGACATCGGTGAGCGGTTCAAGGCCCATTTCGGTGTGGACATTGTTGACGGCATCGGCTCTACCGAGATGTTGCACATTTACCTCTCCAACCGGCCCGGCCAGGTGCGCTACGGCACGACCGGCTGGCCCGTGCCCGGCTATGACATCGCCCTGCGTGATGACACCGGCCAGGACGTACCCGACGGCGAGACCGGCGACTTGTTCATCCGTGGCCCCAGCGCCGCCATGTTGTACTCTGTCTCTTATACACA
>RGVP01000313.1 GCA_010027235.1 bacterium | reverse complement strand
CGACATGTCGAGGTCGTTGGCGAGCTTGAACTTGTAATTGGTGTTCTGCGAGAAGCCGAGCAGGCTGCTGAGGTCGCCCTTGGCGCAGTTCGCCGCTCCGGCGGCGCAGATGCTGGTGGCCGAGGTGATCAGGTAGTAGCCGCCATCTTGGTCGAAGTAATCGGTGATGTTGCCGGTCGAGCGGCTGGATACCGTGGTGCTCGAGTTCTGCCAGACGCCGTACTGGCGCGCGTAGAGGCCGCCCGCCGAGACATAGCCGGTCGCGCCGTTGATGCGGACGGCATCGATGTTGTAATAAGCGTTGACCAGCGATGCGCTCGGCGACATGTAACCAGTGATGCCGCCGTAGTTCGAATTGCCGGTGACGCTGCCGGTGAAGTAGCTGTGGGTGACCGAGCTGCCATTCATCTGGCCGGCGATGCCGCCGACGATGTCACCGGCGCTGATGTCGCCGCTGGCGTAGGCGTTATTGATGGTGCCGTTGAGACGGCCGGCGATGCCACCCGCATAACTACCGGCCGAGACATTCGAGGTCGCGAAGCTGTCTGTCGCGTAGCCGTAGTATTCACCCGCCAGCCCGCCGGCGTAAGCGCCATAGGCGACCACTGTGCCACCGGTATGTGCGCTGGAATAGATGTTGCCGGCGTAGCTTCCACCAAGTCCGCCAGCGTAATTCGAGGCGGTAATCTTTCCGGTGGTGGAGCTGTTGGCGATTGATCCGTAGTTAGTGACGCCGGCAATGCCACCAGCGTAATCCCCGCTTGCCGTAACAGTTGCTGACGAGGACACTTGGCTGAAGTTCGGCCCCCATCCGTAGCCGACGATGCCGCCGACGTTGCTGTGGCCACTCACGGAGCCGCTGGAGGTCAGATTAATCATTGAAGGCTGATTACAGCATTCGTCGTATCCGACCACGCCACCCACATGATCGTAGCCAACCACTGTGCCGGCAAAACCTGAGTTTGAGATCGAGCCGCTGTAGAAACCACCGATCAGACCGCCGACCAAGCTTTCCCGGCCTGTACTCGCAGCGGTGATGGAAAATCCCGCCCACCCAGCTGGAGTTGGATCGCACCTTTCCACTGACGTAGGCGTTGCCCAGTGTGCCGCCATCGGTGTAGCCGACTAACCCACCAGTAAAGGCGTTGCCGCTGGCCGTAACGGTCGTGGCCACCTGCAGGTTCTTCAGCGTGAGGCCGTCGAAGGCTTGGCCGACCAACGTGCCGGTCATGTACGAGCCGTTTACTGAGGCGTTGACCACCGCGAGGTCGCGCAATATTGCGCCACTGCCCGTGTACTGGAACATGCCGGTCTGGCTGCTACCATTGAGTTGCAGGCCGCTGAGGCTGTTACCGAGACCGGCGAAGGTGCCGTAGAAGACACCGTTTCGCAGGTTCGCACGAACCACGCCGTCGTCGGCGACGCCGGTGGCTAGCGCAACGTGGGCGTTGCTGGTGTCGGTGGCGATCTTGTTGCCGAAGTCGGCAAGGTTGTACAGCAGCGTGTAGGACTGTGCGGCCCCGCCGTTGGCCCCGTTCTGGATGATCAGCGTTTGGCCCGTCACACCATTACTGTTGTCGTAGCTGATGCGCCCGGCGAATCCGCCAGAGGTCAGCCCGA
>RGVP01000312.1 GCA_010027235.1 bacterium | reverse complement strand
ACCGACACCGCCCCGGAATGGCTGGCCTGGCGCCACGCCGTCGAGTGGTACCGGCGCGAGCGGGGCGACTTCGATATCTTCCTCAGCCTGCCGGCCACGTCGCCGTTCCGCCGCCAGGCGCGGATTCGCCCGCGCGATGTCGATCGAATGGGCGATCAACGGCTTGCCCCCGAGCGTCCGGATGTTCTTGCCGGGCAAGCCCTTCGAGCCGCCACGGGCGAAGATGAAGCAAACCGCTTTGAAATCAGTCTTTTCCATGAGCCTTTACCTTGATCGAGCACTGGCCGGCAATCGACGCCCGCGCCGCATCCACGATGGCCAGCACATCATGGGCGGCACGCAGATCGACCAGGGGCCTTCCCCCCCTGGCCACGCACTGGAGGAAATGGGCCAGCTCGGCGACATACATCTCGTTGCGGTCGGCACAGGGCCGGGTCTGGACGCACCGCCATTCCGCGGCCGCCGGCGTGTAGCACTCCAGGGTGTCGGCAATCCCGTCCCAGCGCAGGGTGCCTTCGCTACCGATGAATTTGCAGCCGCGGGTGGTGGCCCGCTGCAGCAGATCCAGATGCACGTGAACCAGGCGGCGAGGGGCCTCGTATTCCAGGTTTACGCTGACCAGGTCCTCCACGTCGATCTCGAGGGCGCTGTAGCGGCCGCCGCTGGCGGTGACCCGGGTCGGCAGGCCGAACATCCAATATAAATAGTCGAACTCGTGGCTCAGCTCGAGCAGGGCGCCGCCGCCGAGTGCCTGGCGAGCCGAGACTGTGTTCTGGTAACGGCTGGCGGGGCGCCAGGTCGGCAGATACTGACCGACTTCGGCGCGGACGGCCAGCACCTCGCCGATCGCGCCGGCATGGATCAGCCGACGGGCCTCGATCAGGGAAGGCAGGAAGCGCAGGTTGTAGGCTACCATCAGCGGAATTTCGGCAGCCGCGGCGAGCAGTTCGTCGAGGCCCGCGCAACTCGTGGCCAGCGGCTTCTCGATCAGCAAAGGGACACCCGCCCGCGCCAAAGGCATAGCCACAGCCAAATGCGTCGAGGCAGGGCTAGCAATGATGGCCGCAGAAGGAGCGAAGGCCAAAGCATCATTGACTGACGTGAACTGCAGATCGGCACACTCCGGCAATTCCTCATTGGCCCCGCTACTGGTCAGTCGCAGAACGCCGATAAGCGACTGTGGGCGGAGCGCGCGCAGGTTCCGCAGATGACGCCTTCCAATGCTACCCAAGCTGACCACCAAGAACCGCTGGTCGGTCTCAATACACATCGCAGGCCGTTCTAATGAGTCGCATCAGTCTGTTACCTATTGCTGGCTGTCGCACCGAGTTATCTAGATATCAAGGAAGTGACGGAGAACTTTCAACCCAATCTCGCCGCTGCGCTCGGGGTGGAACTGGGTCGCCATCAGATTGCCGCGCTGGATTGCGGCGCAGACACTGTGGCCGCCGTAGAGGCAGTCGGCGAGCCTATCGGCCGGATCTGTCGGCTGGGCGGCGAAGGAATGGACGAAATACACCGCCGGACGCTGGCCGCTGAAGGGCTCGAGCAAGGTGCCGGCCCAGCCGCGCCCAGTCTCGGGCGCGACCAGATGGTTCCAGCCGATGTGAGGCACCCGCTG
>RGVP01000311.1 GCA_010027235.1 bacterium | reverse complement strand
GTCGGCCTCGTCCGAGCCCACGAAATTGAGTTTGCCGCCGACCAAACCGCTAGCGTCCAACGTCAGCGTCGCACCAACGGACACCAAGCCGTCCTTGGTGGTGATCGACACGTCAGTGCTGACGTTCTCGATTGTGATCCGCTCGATATTTGAGACGTTGTCGAAGCCGGAGGCCGTAACCACGGCGCCGCCGGTCAGGGACACCGTATCGTTGCCGGTGCCGCCATCGATCTGGTCAGCACTGGTCAGGCCCACGCCTGCCGCGAACACAAAAGTATCGTTGCCGGCACCGCCGGAAACGGTGTCAGCACCGCTGTCTCCGGAACCGCTGGCATTGGCCCGGAAGGTGTCGTTGCCGATGCCGAGCGTGACTTCGTCGCCACCCGAACCCCCGGTGATGGAAAGGGTCGCGCCCTTGGAACCCACTCCAGAAGCATCAAAGATGACGCCACCCGCAGCGAGCGTCGCGATGAGGGTGCCGCCAGCGGCCACGCTTCCGCTCAGAACTTCCCCGTCTTCAAATTCGGTGATGGTGTCGACCGTGGTCGCATCCGACTTGGAGAAGAGGTAGATGTCGAACCCTGCACCGCCAGTCAGGGTATTGGCGCCCGCGCCACCCGAGAGGAAGTCACCGCCGTCACCGCCTTCGAGAACGTCGTTGCCTGCATCGCCAAACAAGCGGTCTGAACCAACTCCGCCTGAAAGGGTGTCGTTGCCATCACCACCCACCAGACTGTCGTCGCCACCGGCACCCACGATGCTGTCAGCGCCAGCACCACCCGTCACCGTGGCCGAATCAGCCGCAAGCATGACAAAAATATCATTGCCCTCACCGAGATTGGCGTTGATGCTTCCCGCCGTCACCGTGACCACGTCATCGCCACCATTCGCCGACACCGACTCCACCGACGTCAGACGCAGCGTGTCAATGCCGCTGGAACCCGTCACCGTGTCCGTGCCCTCACCACCCGTAATCGTGTCACTGCCGCCGCCGCCCACCAGACTGTCGTTGCCCGATCCACCCACCAAGCTGTCGTTGCCCGAGCCGCCGACGAGGGTGTCGTTGCCAGAAGTGCCTGTCGCGCTGAGGGCAACCGTGAGGCCACCACCTTGTACATTCAAATTGCTGGCACTGGACGCGGTGACGGTGATGCCATTCGCAAAAGCGGCACTCGCATTGCCGCCAAGCGTGCCGCCAAGCGTCAGCACATGCGAGCCAGTGCCGTTGAGTGCCAGCACCTCGACCCCGGAGACCCTGGAGAAATCGGTATCGGCGAGGGTCTGGGCGTTGCCGTCGATGCGGAGCGTGTCGGTGCCCGAACCACCGGCCACACTGGAGTCACCAGACAACTCGACCGCAGAAGCGAACACCAGCAGATCGTCGCCGTCACCGGCATTGATGGAATCAGCACCCGCACCGCCGGTAATGGTGTCGTTGCCGTTTCCGCCAGATAAGACGTCAATCCCATTGCCACCGGCGAGTACGTCATCGCCATTGCCACCCGTAATGGTGTCGTCGGCGTTGCCGCCAGTGATGCTGAATTTGCCGTCGGCCTCGTCCGAGCCCACGAAATTGAGTTTGCCGCCGACCAAACCGCTAGCGTCCAACGTCAGCGTCGCACCAACGGACACCAAGCCGTCCTTGGT
>RGVP01000032.1 GCA_010027235.1 bacterium | reverse complement strand
CGCAAGCAGCAGGGGGCGAAGGATGATCAGATCGGCCGCGAGTGGATGACCTACCTCGCGGGGCTCGATGCAAACAAGGGTTCCTCCGACCCCGCCCCGGCGCCGGCCCAGTGAGCGGAGTCCGTTTCGTTTCCCACGCTTTCTTTCCTATGTTAACCAACATCCGCCCCCGTCTGCCGCGTGCCGCCCGCCAAGGTTTCACCCTGCTCGAGATTCTAGTCGTCCTCGCGATCATCGGCCTGCTCGTCGGCCTCGCGGTCAAGAACGTCGACAAGATCTTCGGCGACAGCCAAGCGTCCATCGCCAAGATTTTCGTCAACGACTCGATCAAGACCTCGCTGGTTCGCTACCGTATCGACCTCGGTGATTTCCCTTCCACCGCCGAGGGTCTGGAGGCGCTGGTAACGGCGCCATCCGGCAAGGCTGATCGCTGGAAAGGTCCCTACATCGAGGCGAAGGGCGGCAAGCTGCCCTCCGACCCGTGGGGCGAGCCCTATGGTTATCGTTACCCCGGCACGCGCAACAAGGGCACTTACGATGTGTTCTCGAAAGGCGCGGACAAGGTCGAAGGCGAAGACGACATCGGCAACTGGTGATCCGGGTGCCCCGCGAACGCGCATTTCCCGCGGGTCGGCGGGGGTTCACGCTCCTGGAGATCCTGCTCGTCCTGCTGCTCATCGCCTTGCTCGGCACGGTGTTGATCGGCGGGGCGGTTTCGCTGCTCGATGCCAACAAGGAACAGGACCCCGAGACGGCGCTGCTCGCGCTTTTCCAAAAAATGCGCGGCCGCGCGGTGGAAACCGGGCAAATCATCGAAGTGGTCCAGTTGCCGGACGATCAGGGCTTCCTCTGGGGGACGGATGAAGTCGAGGTCCTGCCCCTGCGCGAGGGCGGTCCGCGCGTGCGCGTGATCAAGGCCGAGTTTGGCCGGGCCTCTCTGATCGGTGGACAGATCGAGGAGTATCCGCTCGAGCGCATGCGTTTTTATCCTGATGGTTCCTGTGATCCGGCCCGGGTGCAGATCCGGCTCAAGGATGCGCGCCGGGTGTTGGTGATCGATCCATGGACGGCGGCGCCGCTGCCGGCTGGCACGGGGGGAGGGACATCATGAGCCGTTTCTACCGTCGGCCCCACCGGGCCTTCACTCTCGTCGAGGTGCTGGTGGCGTTGGCCATCTTTGCTCTGGCGGCGGTCGCGCTCGGCGCGGCCTACGTCAACCTCATCCAGCTGCACGCCGCCTTGAAGGCGCGGGACGGCTCTGGTGACGACATGCAATGGGCGCGGGCGGTGTTGCTAGCTGAGCCTGACCGCGGGCTGGCCGAGCGCGGTGGCGATGTGGTGCTGCCCGACGGCCGCAGCGCGACCTGGCGGGCTGTCATCACGCCTACTGGGGTGAGCGATCTTTTTGATGTCGAAATTGAGCTTAACGCCCCGCCTCCGGCCGGTGGTGGCGACCTCGTGCGGACGCGGGCCAGGCTCCGCCTCCTGCGTCCGACCTGGTCCGTCCCGGCCGAGCGGGAAGAGTTGCGCCGCAAGGCCAAGGATCGTCTGAAACGCGAACGGGAGGCGCTTAAATGAACGCGGGCCGGACGAGTTTTCGTTTCCGCCGTGCGGGCGCCTTCACCTTGGTGGAGGTCTTGCTGGCGCTGGCCTTGCTTGGCTCGCTGCTGGTGGCCTTGAACGTCTTTGTTTTTTCGATGGCCGAGGTCTGGGGCAAGGGGCGGGATGAGCGGCTTTTCGGCCAGCACTGCCGCGCGGTCTCAGCCCATGTTGAGGATTTGCTCCGAGCCGCCGTGCTCGGGCCGGGGGGCGACGGGCTGGCGATCAAGGAGGTCAAGCAGGAGAACGGCGGTGAGACTCCCGAGCTGTGCTTCACGCTGGCGGACGGGGATCGCCTTCTGCCTTGGCCGAGTGCCGCGATCCCCGACGTGGAGCTCTCATTCACAGTCGATCCACAAGGCAAGGGGCTCATCCTGCACTGGCAGTCCGTCCTTGAGCTGCGGCGAGAACAGGAGGCGCCGCGGGTGGTGGTGGTGTCGCCTTTCGTAGCTTCGATGGGCTGGGATTATTACGACGAGAGTTTTAAGCGCTGGGAGACGGTGGAAGAGCCCAAGCGCGAGCCCGATGGCACCTACCTGCTGCCAAAGCGCCTGCGCCTGCGCTTCGCCTACAACAAACTCACCGCCGAGCGCGTCCTGCGCGTGCCCACGCACGGCGAAGGGGCCACCGACTACTGACATGATCTCACGCCCATTATTTCCCCGGTCGCGGCGAGGCTCGGTCATCGTCGTGGTGCTGGTCACCCTCCTGCTGGCCTCGCTCATGATCGTGAAATTCATGGAGAGCAGCGCGGTCGAACTCACCCTCGCCACCCGGCGAGCGGACCGCGAGCGGCTGCGGCAGGATGCCTACGGCGCGCTGGAGACGCTTCTGGCGGTGATGGCGGAGATCAAGGCGGCCGACGACGACCAGCTAAACGACCCTGGCCAGGGCTGGAACGACCCCTACTCCTATGCCGGCGAGTCGCCACGCGAGGGCGTGACGGTCAGCTACGCTTTCCAGGACGAGAGTGGCAAAGCCTCGCTGCCGAGTATGAAATTCGAGGAGTTGATCGAGTTGTCCCGCGCGCTCGGGCTGGGGGACAACGATGCCAAGCGGTTCGCCGACGGTTTGTTTGCTTGGAGCAAGGAGAACCACCAAACTCAGGACATTGAGGCGGAGGCTTCGCGTTACGAGCGCGACGACCCGCCCATCACGGTGCCGAAACGCTCGCTGCGGTCTTGGGACGAGCTCAAGGCGGTGCGGGTGGCCCGCGAGTATGTTTATGACGAGCAGGGGGTGCTCACGCCCTTCGGCGCAGCGTTGCGCGAGAATGTTTCCCTTTATGATTTTGAGGGCACCAACGTGAACTCCCTCGCGCCCGCCCTCGGCACGGCCCGAGGCTGGGATGCGACGCAGGCGCAGCAACTGGCCGGCTACCGGGCGGGAAAAACCGGGCGCAAGCCAGGTTCGCCCCCGTGGTTCCGCAGCATGGAGGACGTCACGGGGGTCATCGGGGCCAACGTGGACGTGAAGGGACTGGATGCCTCCATCAAGCTGCTGCGCGTGACCGTCACGGTGCGCGAGGGGGCTGCGTCCATGAGCCTGCAAGCCCTGCTTGGGCTAGCCAAAGGGGTCGCCTTGCCTGAGGTGGCTAAGCCGGGCGAAGCGTCGACTGCGGCCGGGGCTAATGGTGGCGCCGCCTCCGCGCAGGGGGCCGCTGGTAAAAAAAATCAAGCCGGCGCGAGCCAAGCCGATGGGAAGCAGACCACGACCGGGCAGGCTGGGCGCCGGGGCACGGGATCGGCCGGAAATGCGACTGCCGGAGCCGGCGGCACAACGGAAAAGTTGGACTACCCGTTTAGCATCCTTGAAGTCGTAGAAACCGCCGCCCCCCCGTCGATTCTTTCCCCGGAAGCCGAACCCACCTCACTTTGATGTCTGCCCTTACCCAATATCTGCCCTCCGCCCTGCCTCCGCCGCCGGTCGTGCTCGCGCGCGGCGACGCTTTTTTCGTGCGCCGGGTCGCGCTGGCCGAGGGCGAGCCGGTCGAGGCTCAGGTGACGCTCGCGCTGGAGGGCATGGCGCCGTTCCCGCCGGAGCAGCTTTACCACGGCTACCTGCCTGCGGCGGATGGCCGCTCGGCGCTAGTTTTTGCCGCCTTTCGCCGACGTTTTGACGCGCTGGAAACGGAGCTTTGGGAAATCGCCGCCTTGGTGACGCCAGATTTTGTGCCCCTGCTTTTGGTCAAGCCGGCGGGCGCGGGCGTGACTCTGCGGGTCGCCGAGGGTCGGGTGACGGTTCTGGCCTGGCGGGAGGGCGAGGATTTGCCCGAGGTGGTTATCGTGCGCACCGGGGGACCGGAGCAGGTCGCCGCTTTACTCGAGGAAGTGCGGGCGAGGGCGGGCCTGGCGGCGGAGGCTGAGCTGATTGAGTCGGTGGGAGATTTTACCCTCAGAGCCGGTGGCGAGGGCGAGTTTACCGTATTCGAGGGGGAGCGACTGGTTGCCCCCCTGCCGGTGGCGTGGACGGCGGGCGCGGACGTGCGCGATCCGGAATTTCTTGCTGCGCGACGTCGCGCGGGGGTGCGCGACCACTGGCTCTGGCGCGGTCTGCTCGGCGCGGCGGCAGTGCTGGCGCTGGCGGCCTTGCTGCAGGTCGGTTCCGGCGGCTTCGGTTTGCTCACCCGCAGGCGCGAGGCCCAGGTCGGGGCGCAGAAGCCGGTGGTGGCGCAGATCGACGCGGCCCAGATGCTGGCCAACCGCATTGCCGAGCTGAGCGAAAAACGCCTGATGCCTTTTGAAATGATGGCCATGATCAACCCTGCGCGGCCTGAATCGGTGGTGTTTCAGCGCCTCGTCACGCGCGGTCTGCTCGGCTTGGAGGTCGAGGCGCAGGCGGTGAATCCCGAGGATGTCGGGGCCTATGCCAACGCGCTGAAGGCGCTGCCGGCCTTGGCCAGTGTGCAGACCCGCGAGGTGCGGGCGCGCGATGGCGTGACGAGCTTTATCCTCGCCCTCGAGTTCAAGGCCGACGGTCTGAAGAAAGGAGGCGCGTTGTGAATCTTCTTCGTGCTTTCTTTCTTAGCCGCTTGTTGCGGGAAAAGCTGCTCTTGCTGGCCTTTGCAGGGCTGGGCGCGCTGATTTGGCTGAGTTCGGCGTATCATGACCTCAGTGCTAACCTGCGGTCCTTCCGCGCTGCCGAGTCCGAGTTGGCGACTCAGGCCGTCTGGCTGGGCAACCGTGAGGCGATCGAGGCGGCGGCCTCCGCGGCGGCACGCAATCTCGATGGCTCCAAGACCTACGACGCCACCTTTCTGGTGGCCGAGGTGCTGGGCATGGCCAAGCGCTCCGGCCTGAGCGTGGTCACCGAGCCGCCGCGCACCCAGCGCTCGGCGCAGTTCGCGGTGCACACGATGCAGGTGTCCATGCGCAAGGTGGACCTCGCGGCGGTCATCCGTTTTTATCAGGAATTAGCCAGCAAGGCGCCCTATCTCGGACTGGAGCAGATCTCGGTGCAGGGTGATCGCAGTGCGCCGGGCATGGTCAACGTCACGCTGCAGGTGACCTCGGTGGAGTTATTGGGCGATGCGGCTGGCCGGGCGGCCGCGCCGGCGAAAACCTAGCGCGTATCGGCTGGGATTGCCAGCCCAAACAATTTACCACCGATACGCCTCAGGAGCATTTCAAATGAAGTTATCGCCGCAAAGAGTCACAAAATTTCTCATCCTCCGGTGAAGCACTTCCGCGCGCCTATAGGCGCCTATAACGCTTCATGCGCGCTGGGATCTTCTGCGCCTTTTTGCGGCAATTCTCCGTTTCCGTTGGCTACAACTCTATTTGAAAATCGCTAAAAGAATGATTTAGCCACGGATGGACACAGATGAACACGGATTCAAACCACCCTTTCCTGATCTGTGCCCATCCGTGTTTATCCGTGGTTAAAGTTTAAAAGCCTGGGGGATCTGATATCAGGGCGCCTGAACCCGACCCCGCAGGATCCAGCCCAGCCCCGCCGCCAGGAGCAGATCGCGGCCGATCAAGACCGGGTAGTTTGCCTTTGTCTCCGCGCCGCCGAAACACCCGCAGGAGATGTCCAGCCCGCGCGCCCAGGCGCTGAGCAAGGCGAGGATAAAAATGACACAGAGTGCGAGCAGCAGTCCGGCCGCGACCTTGCGCCAGGCGTGATGATACAAGGCCACGCCCCCCACGATTTCCAAAGCGGGCAGGAAGTAGCTCCACAGGTAGGCCAGGCGATAGGGCAGCAAGTGGTAGCTTTCGATATCCGCGAGCAAGAGGTCCGGCCGCCAAAACTTGAGGGCCCCCGCGTAGATAAACAAAGCGCCCAGGACCCAGGCCCACGCCACGGCTACTTTTGATGCGCCAGCCATGCCTCCCACCCTCCTTTCAGCGTATAGACCTCTTCCATGCCCATTTCTTCGCGCAGACGACGCGCCACGTCGTGGCTCGCCTGGCATTGTTGACTGCTGCAATACACGATGACCCGACGCCCCGGACGCCATTGCTCCAGAACTCTTTGTATTTGACCGTTCCAGTCATCCTCATTGAGCGGGAGCGCTCCGCCGATACGACCAGCGCGATACTGCGTCTCCGGGCGGGCATCGATCCACAATGCGGTGTCGCCCACCGCCATGGCATCCGTCAACGCGATCTCCCCCTCGGCCAACACATCCAGATTCCAAGCGGGGCGATGAGGATTCAGCCACGCGTTGGCGGAGGCCAGCACGACGGACAAGCACAACAATCCGGCCAAACGTAGCCCGGCGACTCGCGGCGCGGACGATATCATTTTACATGCGCCAAAAGATAAAACGTGCGCGGCTTTTCACGGGGAAAATCGGTCGACAGTGTGATTCGCGCCGTGAGGGACTCGTCGGTGCTATCGGGAAAAAGTGTCAGGCGATAAGTCTTCCCGGGCTCGGTTTCCTCAAGCTGCACCTGCACCGCTGGATTATCCGTTTCAATCTTGGTTATATGCACGGCTTCGTCCGCGCCAATCCTTGCGATCACCGTCCTGGCATCGGGTGCCACGCCGCGCTTCCAGGCGACAAAGGCGGGTTGGAGATCAAGCAACTTCGGGATCAAGGTCTTCATCGTCAGGACCGTGGGCGTATCTGAATCGTCCGTCTTCACTTGAATGGTCTTGGTCTGAAGCCCCTGCCGCCCCCCGATCTTAAACTTGGCCACGATTTCTCCGCTTTCGCCCGGCGCATAAGTTTTTTTCTCCAATTCGGCCGTCGTGCATCCGCAGCTGGATGTGATGGCAGTGATCGAAACCGGAGTATCACCTGTATTCGTGAACGCAAAAGATGCGTTGGCCTCTTGGCTCAACGCCGTCACGCTTTGACTTAACTCTGTGTATTGCCAATTTAAAGCCGCCCAAACAGAATCAGGCAGGAACAAGGCGATCAAAAGAAGCCCAGATTTTCCGAAAGCAATAGGTGAAAATTTCATTACACAGCTATTATAGACGCCTCAGCAAACAAATCGACAAACGCGTGACGTAATCAACGTAAACGATGTTAAATACTGAAAACACTTGCCTCGAAAACCCTCAATCGAAAGCGACTTGATAATGACGGTCATCACTTTATTGGTAGATTGGATGTTTCCAGCGAACTAACGATGGGCGTGGGTGTTCTAGTCCAGTCCCAAAAGGCAGATGCCCTAGATACTTTCGTTCTTGCGCGCAAGTCGTCTAAGCTACTTCCTCTACGAAACATGATTCTTCGTTCACTCCCGTCGCCCATCCTCACCGATACAAATAAATCCGTGTCCTGTTGATAAACGACCGCCTCGGGTTGTTCATCCGAGCCCTTATCATGAAACGGAGAAGTCCCGAGTTCGATCTCACGGCCGCCCTTGGTGCGGATGCGAATAATAAATGAAGTTTTGTTATCGACGCGCTTGAGTTCCTTAAAACAAAAGCTTAATTCAGTCCCATCCGAGCTGTATATACGCATTGGCAGCCAATCGCCAATCTTATTACGTATAAATTCATCTTCCTCGAAACAAACTAACCAAAATTCTGATTGTTGGGATACAGGAAGCCGATACCAAAGATTCGCTGCGATCAATTCTGGATAAAATGCTAGCAAAACAAGCAGGTATCTAAAGGGGTTTTTCATCGTAGATTAACTTTATCAACTTTCCGGACATTCTAGAGTGCCAGACACGTCACGTAACGTGCCGTTATCTGTCACAGTTCCACCGAATGTAAGCTGAAGTAGCGTCCCTCCCCCTACGCTTACACTCCGTTTTAGCTCGAAAGTAGGTGTTGCGGTTATAGTAAAGGACGGGCCGCTACCTGTTGTAGGGCGAACCGGATTGAATCCGGTTATAGAGAAACTGCCCTCCAACCGTAATTTAAGGAGAAAGTCAATATTGGCCTGCGCTACCGCACTAGCCCCAACCGCAAACTTAAACTGAAACTCCCCAAAAGCTGAAATCGATGATTTACCTTCCCTATTTGCCGCTCCTCCGGCCCATTGGGCCTGCTCGCAGCATCCCCTATAGTAAGTAACATCCGCTTGAAATTTTGCCTTCGGCTCGAGACTGGAAATTCTTCCGGATATCGCCCCTTTGGCGCTGCTGACAAGAGCGGCGGCGGCACCGTCTTTCGCTTCGTTTAGCCTCTCAACAGCTTTGTCAATTACTTCGGTCACTAACTGTGCGATGAACTCTGCAGTCCATCCTTTACCCTCCGCAAGAGAAAGAATTACCTCACGAACTCCTCGTGAATCGATATTCACATCCGACACTGCACCATTGGCCAATGACTCAAGACCGTCCAAAACTCCGTTGGCTGCTTCGGTTACGCCTAGCAACCCAACCTTAGTGCTGGGAGTCGCTCCCATAATATCACTTTTGGAGATAAGCTGACCCGCACAGCAGATGTTTAAATCTGGGTTATATGGAATTCCATCTTCGCTTGATTCACTAATTTCGGCAGGCTGCGTAGGTTTGCAACACGCAGTTTCTGCAGGATCAGGCTCTGCACAGTGCTTGCCGCCGCAAGCGTCCGTGTATTCCTCGCCCACCCAGGCGCATTTTTCAGAATCCCAAACCGCACATGGATTGGGTGGATTTCCTCTTTCATCGCAATGACCATCTGGCTCGGCGCGGACAAGATGTGGACAGGCGTAGAGCAGCCAACACACCCCTAGCAGCGGGACTATTTTTTTAATATTATACATATTTCCCTTATCACACATTCAAGTGGATACCCTCTCCAGGGATCGTTCCAAATAGAAAATCTGCTTCGCAAGATAATCGCGCGCATAGAGATTCGTCGGATCGGCCATCACCGCATCGACGTTTTTGTCCTTTAAAATCAAAGACGCCTGCGCGTCAAAACGCCACTCCTCCGCCAGCGCGGGGCGGAGTTTGTAACAACGGCGCACCAGTTCGGCCTGAGCCTTGGCTTCCGCCATTCTGCCTTGGGCGAGCAAGTTGATCGCCGTCCAGTAGTAGGCTCCCCCGACCACCATCGACTCCGGCGCGGCCTCGATGGCTTGGGCGAAATACGGGAGTGCAACGCGGGGCTGCTTGTCCGCCATTAGCATGATTCCGGTTTTGACCGCCAACATGCCGCGCCCTTCGGCCGGCGTCCCCGGATCCTGAAGATAACGATCAGCCAGTTGCATTCCCGTTTGCCACCCTTTCACCGCGCCGCTGGCCCGGATGATAATGCCATACCACTCCCAAAAAGCGGAACTGGTCGACCAGAACCAATCGAGGCGGGGCTGCGCATAGGTCTCGAACTGCGCCACCACCTGACGAGCCCGGCCCAAATCGTAATATTGACGTCGATTCAACTCCAGCAACACGGCCAACGCGGCGGCGGGATGTTGCACGGTGGACAATTTTTTCTCGGCGATCTCGGCCGCCCGGTCCGCCGCCTGATCACGCAGTTTCACGAAGGAGTCGCCAGCTATGTTCAACTGTCGGCCGAGATCAAGCAACACCCGGTGGTCCGTTTCCTCGCGAACCAAGGTCTCCAGCCAAGTGGTGTCGGCCGGCTCCACCGCCAGTTTACCCGCTTCTGCGGCGCGCAGGGCGCGCAAGAGCGCCTGAGCGCGGAAGCGCGACGGCACCGCCGGATTTTTCGCGATCTCGCCGTAGGTAGTGTAGACCGCATTATGGTCGGCCAAGACCGACTCCATGCGGGCCAAGGCCCAGGTGCTACGCATCCATTGCACCCGGGTGGGTGGCACGCTCGCGCGAATTTGCTTCAGCATGCCGCGAGCGAGGTCGTAGCGCTTGGCCTCCATGGCGGCGAGGGCCATGCCGTGGATGGAGCGGTTGACCACGCCCTTGCCGTGCCGTTTGGCGAGGTGATTGGAAACTAGTTCCCACTGAACTTTTTTCGCCCCAGTGGCCAGAAGGGTGCGGACGTAGGCCTTGCCCGCCGCAATGACTTCGGAGGGAGCGGCGTTTCTAGTGCGGGCCTGTTGCAGGGCGAGCGCGGCTTGGTCGCGGGTCACCACTCCGGCTAAGCGCGCCTCTGCGCGCAGCATTTTCTCCAATTCGAAGCGGATGGCAGGGAAGGCGTTCCCCTCCGACTTGGACCAATCGGCCGCCAAATCCATCCACGCATCCCCGTGCGGCCGCATCGCCTTGCAGATAACTAAAACGGCGCGGGCGCGAACCGATGGAATCGCGGAACGCAGACCAGCCTTGTCCTCCCGCGTGAAGACCGCCTTGCCTTGGCGCGCCCGACCGCTGATCAGCAATGGCCAGGCCGCCAAGGTCTTGGCCCGGAACTTTCCCAGTAGCAGCGCTTCTTGCGCGCGGGTTTCCGCCTCGACCGGTCGGTTGGCGGCGAGAGCGATTTTGGCGAGGGCCTGACGGGCGCGGCTGCCGCCCTGCGGATTCACCTGCAGCGCCTCCTTGAAGAAGAACTCCGCCATCTCCCATTCGCCCGCTTGGTGAAAGGCCTCGCCGAGCCGGGTGGCGGCCACGCTCGGGCGCAGGGGGCGGGGACCGATCTCGATGCGACCGTTTTCCCGGAGATCGACCAGCGCTTGATCCGTCGAATCATCAAATCGCCCCGCCGCGCCTTTCGCCCGCTCCAAGGCCTCTCGCGCCGCCACAAACGCCGCATCAACCGCAGGCTGGGCGATAAGCGCCCGAACGTGTCCGAGCGAGGCGCGAAAACCGGCGCGCGGCTCGTCCGCGGGCAATTGCGCGGCGGCGAGAGCATAATACTCGGCCGCCTCGGCAAAGTGCCCCCGTTTCTTTTCATAATCACCCAGCAGGGCGGCGACTCGGGCGGCGTCGCATTCGGCACCGCTTCGCCCGCTCGCTCCTCCGGACGACGAATTCGCATTCAAATGCGCATCCAAAATCTCAAGGGCGTCTTTTCGGCGATGACGTTGAATGAAGTCCCGCGCCAAGGTCAGACGATTCGCCGACGGATTTTTTCTCCGAGCCGGTTTGGTTCGCTCTGATTTCATGATCGATGGGTATCAAAGTTTAACGGCCGCCGTCCTGTTTACAGGGCGGCGGCCGCCGAGATGACTAGTGGCCAGTTTGTCCCGTGAGGGCGTTCGGCTTCGGGCCTACGTTTGCGTTAACTGTAGCGACTAGATTTCCTCGGAAATTGTTCATGTGCAGTATTCCACCGCAAACCGCAGTTTGGGGTTACGCACGGCGCGCAAGGCATCCGCCAAAGTCGAAAAACGCTCGCGCTGCATTCGTTCCAGCAGGCCCTTGCTGTAAAACTCCCCCGGCACCGGAACCAGCTTAAGGCGCGCTCCCTCGAGACGACCTAAAACACTCAAGACCCCGGGTAGGGAAAGAGACGCGGTGGACGCCCCGAGAACCAAGCTTGTCTTCTTAAGGAATTGTCTCCTCGTATTCTGCAACACAAAGATTACGAACAGTAATTACTCGCTAATAGCGAGCGTATTTTTAAGCAGTATACAATGCAAATTCATATCTTTCTCGTTTTGTGTGTTTTAGCGCCTTTTTTTTCTGCCCCGTCGCTTCGCGGAGAGACCATCGCCTTTCTTTATGCCCTTGAACAGGATCTGACTTCATTGGTGGCGGCTGGAGCGACTGTGGCTAGGACGGAGACGGTTGGCGATCGCACCGTCCGCACCTATCGCCTCGGAACTCACACCGTCGTGGGGGCGATGATGACCTCGGGCCAGGCCGAGAGCGCGGTGTCCATTGCCACCGTGCTGGCCAAACATCGGGTGGACGCGGTGGTGACCACTGGCGTAGTTGGCGCACTGGATGACGACTTCCGCATCGGGCAAACGGTTTTGATCGACAAAGTCTTCGCGTGGCAGGCCGGTAGTCACCACGCCGGGGCTTGGACGGAGACGCCTCGTAGTCGCCCCAACCTACTGCTTTGGACCAAGTTCAAATCCGAGGTTCCAAGTTCGGGCGTGGCTTCGGGCGATGTTTTCATCGCGGACGATGCGGAGCGCGTGCGTCTCCGCTCAGTATCCGGTATGCCTTTGGTGGATATGAATTTAGTCGGAATCCAGATCGCCGCCACCGCCCATGGGTTGCCCGTATTCCATCTGCGCGTGGTAAGTGATCGCGCCGATGACCGTGCATCCGAGGATTTCCGCAAATTCGCGTCGAGCTATCGAGGTGAACTCGGCTTGCGAATAGCGGAACTGATTAAGGCGCTGCCCGCCGACGAACAATCTCCCGATTCTTATCCCGCGCTCAAGAATTTGCTGCCGGGGGTTGGAGCCGAAACAAAAGAGGCGAGCCGCAGTGCGGAGTGAGGATTTCGGCTAAACTCTGAAACCTGGCACTCCAGCCGTTCGTAGGGTGGGGCGTGACCGCTGAGTGCGCCGCTCCGGGAGGTGAAGCCCCTTTGAAATTCGCGGCGGGCCCGGCGGTCCCGCCCTACCTCGCCCCGCCTTGCTTGCGGATCAAACCGCGATGGCCGGATGGCCGAAGAGGCCGCGGTGTTTGATTGCTGCAACCACCGGGGCGGGGACCATGGTCTCCCACCTTTTATCGCCGGCGCGGATGCGTTCCAGCACATCGCGTGAGAAGATATCGAGGATGTCGTGGTTAAACCCGACGATGCACTCGAGGTAATGGTTCTCCAGAAGGTGCTCGTAGAGGTTGCGCAGGTGAGGGGCGACTTGGACGTTGCGGGCGTTGATCAGGACTTCGCGGGCGAAGGGGGCGGCGCCGATAGCGGGCGGTCGCGGGGTGGTCCCCTCGGCACCGGCCGGGGGCACGGCGTGGTGGCCGGTGTCGAGGTAGCGGTCGTAAGCGGCGCGCTGCATCGGATACACGTAGAGGCGGACGCTGTTGCGGAACAGGCGGCCGAAGTTCTCGAGGATGCCGCCCTCGAGGTGCTCGTAATACCGCTCGTTAAAGATCTCGAGGAGGTTGTTGATGCCCATGGCGACGCCGATCATCTCCTTGGTGTAGCGGCGGAAGTAGGAGGTCAGGCGGTAATACTCGCTGTAGTTGGAGATCAGCACGGTGCAGCCGATGTCCCCCAGCATGTCTACCCGCGAGAGGAAGTCGGCCGAGTCGAGCGCGCCGTCCGCGAGCAGGTTGTTCATGGTGATCTCCATTAGCACGATCATGTCCTTGCCCTGCACCGCGGGCTCCTGGAGGAACTGCGCGGTGGCGCAGTTGATCATGTCCACGTTCACGTGGGTGACGGGGCGGAAGCTGCCGCGCTCGACCAAGATGGCTTTTTTGTAGAGGACTTCGGAGGGCTGGAGCACGTCGCCGTTCGGGCCGAACATCACCGCGTTGGTGAGGCCGTGGCGGACGAGGTGGAGCGACATCAGGCGGTTGTCGACTGGGGCGAAGGCGGGCCCGGAGAACTTCAGCATATCGATCTCGATGCGGTCCGAGCCGACGTTATCGGCCAGGGAGGCGATAAACTTCTCCAGATCGTCCCGGAGGTAGAAGGCGGCGTAGATTAGGTTCGTGCCCACGATGCCGATGGCTTCCTGCTGGCGGACGTTATCTTTGTCCCACATGCGCACGTGTATCATCACATCGCTTGGGGTGGTTTCGCCGGGAGCGGGCTGGAAGCGTATGCCCATCCAGCCGTGGCACTCGTTGTTACCCTTGTAGGCCTTGGCGGCTACGGTGTCGGCAAACACAAAAAACTTCGTGGTCGCGCCGCGTTTTTCGCCCAGACGGGCGACGAGCAGCTCGTATTCGTGATCGAGCATGGTCACCAGGCGTTCGCGCGAGACGTAGCGCGGGGCCTTGCCGTAGATGGCATCGCTGAAGGTCATGTCGTAGGCGGACATCGACTTGGCGATGGTGCCGGCGGCGCCACCGGCCTGGAAAAACACCCGTGCCACCTCCTGCCCGGCGCCGATCTCGGCGAAGGTGCCGTATTTCGAGTCGTCCAGATTGATCGTGAGGGCCTTGCGATTGGTCGTCAGAAGGGTGGCTACGGGTTGATCCATGGACATAGCTTGGCTGGGTGGCTTCCGGCTGCAAAGCCCGGAACTGGTGACAATTTCGGGGCGAAGATACGCCCGGGTTTGCGTTCAGAGCCGGTTAGCCGGTGCGATAAACCGGTTTCCCGGGTGTTACGCACCACTTAGGACGGTAAGCGGTGGTTTCTCCCAGGGCCCACGAACTAAGCTGATTGATAGATGCGGCTCGCCGCGCGTGAAGGGCGGCACCTAGCCTGCGGGGCATGAAGTCGTTTTTCGCCTCTTTTGTGGGAACTCTGCTCGGCCTCGCGGCCTTTTGCTGCCTGGCGGTCGTGCTCGTGGTCGGCGGGCTGGCGGTCTTGTCCACCGTCGCCGAGAAGGGCGTGGTGGAGGTGGAGCAGGGGGCCTACCTGGTGCTGAATCTCGACGGGCTCAACCTCACTGACGCGCCGCCCTTGGTGGAAGAGGCGGGCTTGGGCTGGTTGCTCCGCGGTGAAGGCCCGCAGGCGCTCTCCCTGCGCCGTGCCTGCGCCGGTCTGCGCGAGGCGGCTGTGGATAAACGCATTCGCGGCGTGTTCATCACCGGGGCTTTCTCGCCGGATGGCTACGGCACGGGTTTCGCGGCGTTGCGCGAGCTGCGCGCGGCCCTGGCCGAGGTAAAGGCGGCGGGCAAGCCGGTGAAGGCCTACTTTGACGAGGTCAGCACGCCGGAGCTCTATCTCGCCGCGGATGCGGGCGAGTTGGTGGTGAATCCCTTTGGTCTCGTGGTCATGCCCGGCCTGGCGAGCGAGCCGATGTTTTACGCGGGGGCCTTTGAAAAATGGGGTGTCGGTGTGCAGGTGACGCGTTCCGGCAAATACAAGGGGGCGGTCGAGCCCTACATCCGCACCGATTTGAGTCCCGAAAACCGCGAGCAACTCACCGAGCTCTTGCAAGGGCTCTGGGGAGACTTACGCGACGAGATCGCGGAGTCGCGCGGGATGGATTCGGTCAAGCTACAGGCGCTGGTTGACGCGGAGGGTCTCATTCCGCCCGAGGCGGCGCTATCGGCCGGTTTGGTCAGCAAGATCGGCTACCGCGACGAGATGCTGGACGAGTTGCGCAAGGAAACTGGTGTTGAGGCCGGGGACGCTTTTCTGCAGATCGCCCTGCCTGCCTATCTCAAGACACTGACGCCCGCTCCTCGCGAGGACGGGAAAGTTGCGGTGGTCTACGCCGAGGGCGAGATCGTGGATGGCGAGGGCCGGGATGGCGAGGTAGGTGGCGCGGCTTTTGCCCGCGAGTTACGGGCCTTGCGCGAGGACGACGAGGTGGCGGCGGTGGTCTTGCGCGTCAACAGTCCGGGCGGTTCGGCGAGCGCGGCCGAGGAGATGCTGCGCGAGCTGCGCTTGTTGCGTGAAGCCAAGCCGCTGGTCGTTTCGATGGGCAGTTATGCCGCCTCGGGTGGCTATTGGATATCTACTTTCGGAGATCGCATTTATGCTGAACCCACCACTATCACGGGCTCGATCGGGGTGTTTGGTCTGCAATTTAATATCGAGAAACTGGCCGGCTCGATCGGCGTGTCCTGGGATCGCGTCACCACCGGCGAAAAGGCCGGCTTGATGACCTCCGCGCGGCCCAAGAGCCCCGCTGAGCTGGCGGTTTTCCAGCGACTGGTGGACCGGACCTACGATGAGTTTCTCGTCCGCGTGGCGGAGGGCCGCGGTTTGGAAAAGGCGGCGGTCCACGAAATCGCTCAAGGACGAGTCTGGACCGGCACTCGCGCGCTTGAGCTCGGTCTGGTGGATGAGATCGGCGGGCTAGACACAGCCATCGCTCATGCCGCCAAGCTGGCCGAGATCAAAGGCGCGCCAGCGCTTGAGGAATATCCCGCCACCCGTCCGCTGGCTCAGGCTTTGGCGGAGATGTTTGAGGAGGGGACATCCCCGGAAACGCGTTTCGCGGCTGGGCTGCGCGGCCCGCTCGGTGCGCTGGCGCGCCGGGCCGAGTCACAATTGCGTGAACTCGCTGGCTTCAACGATCCCCGCGGGGTCTATGCGCGCCTGCCGCTTGACCTGCGCGCGCGATAGGGTGGCGTGGCAGCATGAGCACGACCAGACTTCTCGAAGACGTTCCCGCCACCGCCATCCCCGCCGGCACGTCGGCTACGCTGGCGGCCGGCGAGGCCGTGCATATTGTCCAGACGCTGGGTGGTAACGTCACGGTGCGCGCTGACCATGGGCTTTTCCGCATCGCCAGGGCCGATGCTGGGGCCATCGCCGGCCTCGACCTCGAAAAACTGGACCGCGAAGCGGGCGCGGCGGGGGCGGGCGGCGGTTTTTCCGAGCAGGCCGTCTGGGATGCGCTCAAGGGCTGCTGTTAACATCGTCGATCTCGGGCTGGTTTACGACCTCGACATCGGGGATTCGCCGGCGGGTGGGCGGCGGGTCGATGTGAAGATGACTCTCACCGCGCCCGGCTGCGGCATGGGCCCGGTGATCGCCGAGGACGCCCGGCAGCGGGTGGCCGCGCTGCCCGAGGTGGTGGAGGCGCGGGTGCACATCGTCTGGGATCCGCAATGGACGCCCCAGATGATTTCGGAGGCGGGGCGGGTGCAGCTCGGCATCGCCTGAGCGGGCCGGGCCGGGATGATTTTTTAACATGAGGATCGCGCTCGTCACCGAGACCTATCCACCCGAGGTGAACGGCGTCGCCATGACGCTCAGCCGCCTCGTCGGCGGACTGCGGGCTCGCGGGCACGAGGTCCAGGTGGTGCGGCCCCGCCAGCGCGCCGAGGCGGGACCGGGGGACGACTTGCTGGTGCCGGGCATGGCGATCCCGTTTTATTCTTCGCTCCGGCTAGGCCTACCCGCCTTGCACCGGCTCGAGGCGAGCTGGCGCCGCAGCCGTCCGCAGTTGGTGCACGTCGCCACGGAAGGCCCGCTCGGGCTGGCCTCCCTCGCGGTCGCGGGCCGGCTCGGCCTGCCGGTGACCTCGAGTTTTCACACCAATTTCCACGCCTATGGCGGCCACTACGGGGTGGCGGCATTGCGCGACGCGACGCTGGCCTACCTGTGTTGGTTCCACAACGCCACCCGGCGCACCCTCGTGCCGACGCGCCAGATGGTTGCGGAACTGGCGGCGGAGGGCTTTCGCGGCCTCGGGGTGATGTCGCGCGGAGTTGACGCCGCGCTCTTCGATCCGGCTAAACGCAGCGAGGCTTTGCGCGCCTCCTGGGGGGCTGGGCCGGACGATCCGGTCGTGCTCTACGTGGGCCGGATCGCGGCCGAGAAAAACCTCGGGCTGGCAGTGGCGGCGTTCCTCCGCCTCCGCGAACGTGAGCCGCGCGCGCGCTTCGTCCTCGTAGGCGACGGGCCGGAGCGTGAACCTCTAGCGCGGGCGCATCCGGAGTTCCACTACGCCGGGATGCTGCGGGGCGCGGAGCTGGCGGCGCATTACGCCTCGGGCGACCTATTCCTCTTCGCCAGCGTGACGGAGACTTTTGGCAACGTCGTCACCGAGGCGCTGGCGAGCGGCCTGGTGGCGGTGGCCTACGACTACGCGGCCACGCGCGAGCACCTACGCGAAGGCGTGGACGGTTTTAAGGCCGCGTTTGATGTGCCCGAGGCCTTCCACGCGGCGGCGGAGCGGGCGCTGGGGGCGCGCGCTCGCTGGCCGGAGATCCGGGCGGCGGCCCGCGCCACCGCGCTGGGCATCACGTGGGATGCGGTCGTATCGCGCTTCGAGGCAGACCTGCTCGAGGCGGCGGGGCGCGGTTGACCCGGCTTTGGGCTGAGGGGCGCGGGCGGGGCGGGCTTTCCAGCATACCAAGTATCTCGAGTTATTAGACTCCGGGTGGACGGGCGGGTCCCTCCGCGTGTGGATTGGCCGAACACTTCAAAGCCGCGCGCGCAGGGACGCGCGCGCCCACCTGTATAGTCTCTAAATCGAAGGGGTGTTTGGTATAACAAAACAAAAGCCGCCGGCACGCGGGGCGTGCGGCGGCTGGTGGGGACCCGATGCGTGCGTTGCGACGGATCAGACCTTTTTGGCGGGCACGACGGCTTTTTTGCGGGTGAGGCCGGAGGCCTGCTCGTCTTTGCGGACGTAGCCCATCGCCTCGTAGAGCGAGCCATTGCGGCCGCCGAGGGTTTTGTCGCCGCGCACGCCCTCGACCACCTCGTTGGAGGCGGTGTTGAGGGCGGCGACGCTGGCGGCGAGCGTGTTGCGCGCGGCGGTGACGGCGGCCTCGGCGGCGGTGAGGGCGGCGTCGGCGTCCCGCGTGGCCTTGGCGAGGGTCTCGAAGGCGGCGACGGTGTGGCCGTTGATGGTTTTGGCGGCGGCGAACTGTTTCCAAGCGCCGATCAACTTGTCGGCGCGCGTCGTGACGGACTTGGTGGTCAGTGGCATGAGCGTGGTGGGTTGAGTTTTGTCGAGGCAATCCCTCGGAACTCCCGAAGGAATACCTTTACGCTTACGAAACTAACGCCATTTTTCGATAAAGACCTAAGAAGGCTTTGTAAAACGGGTTAGTTGTATAGATGAATAAAGAATATTCATGAGTAAATGCCGCAACTCAGTTTAATCGGAGCTGTTTTCGATCTATGAGCATTCGTTCCCGGTCGTTGAGCAAGCATTCTTGATCCTTGAGGCAGCGCTCCACGTCATTGCGCCTTCGCTCAACGTGCTTGAGCGAGTATTCAACGCCTTGGAGTGATGTTTCAGTGTCGTTGAGCCATTGCGCAACAATCTGGAATCACCGCTCCAAGACCGAGAACGACCGCTCTATGATCGAGAAGGCTGGCGCCGGTGGGCAAAACAACCGCTCTGAAACGGGAAAGCCGCCCACCGTGCCCGAGGCGGAGGAGAATTCAGCCGAGACGGGCCCGCCGGCGACTGAGCGCCAACCCCAAGGCCCCGAGCCCAGCGAGCCCGGCAAAGGCGGCGGGCTCGGGGATGGCGGTGATGAAGGATACGCTGAGGTTGTCGATGGCAAGGCCGTGAATGGGGACGCCGAGTGGGACGCTGTAGGATACCCAACGTATCCAGATTTCCTGGGTGGGGGCGATGCTAACCCCATCGATCAAGGCTTGGATGTCGCGCGCACTGTTTTCCGGGGCGTTCCCATCGAGCCCAGCGGAAGTGGTGAGAACGGCGTTGGGTGAAACGAAGTCAAGGGCGGGCACGGAAACCCAGCCCACATGGTAGTCGGCGTAGGCGCCGCCTTGGCCCGCATCGAAAATCTGATACTCAAAGCGAAGTGTTGAGGACCGGGGCTTGATGGAAGGACTGCGATACCATTGCTCACCGTCGAAGGTCACGGACAGCCCAGTCAGCGTGAGAGAGGAAGCGTTGGCGAAGCGCGCGGCGAAAAGTTCGGTTCGGCCAAATCCACCTATTGCGCTGAGGGCACGGTCTCCCTGCCCACCGGCGTAACCGATGCTGCTCACCCCCTGCCCAGAGCCGGTGCCGATTCCTAATCCTTCTTGGGTGATATACCACCCCGGCAGAGTGGCATTATCGACCCATACGCGATTGAAGCCGCTACCTGTAAGCGAGTTAAAATCTTGAGTATATATGCCAGAAAGGGCGATCTGATTTACATTTGAGACCGAATCAACGATTTGAATCTGAGCGGTAACGACCGATGTGAGGCAGGTCCAGAAGGCAACGAGGGTTGTTTTCATGATGAAGTGTTAGTCTATGACGGTGATGTTGAAGGACTGGGTGTCGGTATTGCCGAGGGGATCGGCGACTTGAACGGAAACCGGGTAAACTCCGGGTGAAACCGCGGGGACACCGTATAAATCCCAGAGTATTTTTCCTGTTCTAGGGTCGATGGACATGCCGACCGGGGCTGGCATAGCGAAAGAATAAGCAATCGGCTGGGCGGTCGCGCTCTCGGCGACGACTTGGTAGCAGTATATGGGTAGAAGGGAATTTGTGGTGGGTGGCGGGCCATCTGTCGAAATGAAGCGAAGCTGAGAGCGAGGACGCGATTCATCGCTGATTTGAGAAAAGCGATCGGCATGAAAGATATCCAAGCGGCAGGAACCTGTCTCGCCGCTTAAGCTATTGTCGCTTGCGGAAAGAGCAGTGCGTATACTGGAAAACACGATCTCTCCTTGATAAGTCGAAAGTTCAAGGCCCGGTATCCCCCCGAAGTCCAAATCATCCACTAGCTTTCCATTCACATAGACCCAGCAGTCGTCATTAGATCCGAGGTAGAGCTTTGTGTCTGGCGTATAATTCAGGCGGCAGTGGAGTTCAGTGGTGAATTTCCCCATTTCGTTCACGTCGTCTCGATGCGGATAAAAGCCATTGGCACCGCTGTATAAACCGAAGTGATACTTGGTGGAATAGCCAGGGGGAGAAAAACCGATGGGCCCGTAGGTCTGGTTGATACCCTTGATTAGAAAGCCCTGCGCGGAGTTATCTCGATACCAGCGGGCGAAGGTAAGCGGGCTGCGGAACATGAGATTATTCCAATACGAAGGCCCGGCCGAAGGGTATAACTCTGGGTTCGGAACTCCCTGCGGCAGACCGCCAGCATCAAGGGTCCGCATCACGGGATTTATCACAGACTCGGACGCGGCCGCTTGTTCGACCATACGCGGTCCCGGAGATGGAACATTATTCTCCTCAAAATCCTGAAAATACTTCGGCAGTTCGTGGGAGCTCTCCCGGATAATGACCGGAAAACGATCGCGACCAATTTCGGTGATGGGAAGACTGGTGATGGCGAGCGGGGCGGGGATGCGGCGTGCCGCCAGCCCGGCGGGAGTGGAAACGATTGCGCGTTTGAGCGGAAGCGGCTGAGTGGCTCCGCGCGGTCGGGCGGAACCTTCCGGCCAGA
>RGVP01000310.1 GCA_010027235.1 bacterium | reverse complement strand
GCCAATCGCGGTATCCCGCGAATGGGGAGGACATCCACCGTGGGCTCGCCGTACTCGCCTTCCTTGCGCAGCACCCAAGCCGCTTTTGTCGGATCAGGCGCCACCTGCACCCGGAACCATTCGCCCCGCTGCTCGAGAATGGTCAGCAGTCGCCCACGCTCAATCTCGGCGATAGCCACCGAGGACTCGTCCGGGTCCAGATGGGCTCGAACGCTGACAGCATTGACCTGCAGTTGCGGCGACGGCTCGACGCGGACGCGCTCTGGAACCGTGTCGCTGGTCGCCTGCCCCTCCGCGGCCGACACACACGGCGGGGCAACCAGCACAGCCGCCAGCGCGATTACAGACGAGGCCGCACGGATGAGGGGCTTAGAGTCCATCGCAGACGTTGTTGGCCTTGCTGTTGAGGAACGGCGCCTGCGGGCACTGGAAGTACTTGAGTCCTTTGACGCGCTGGGAGGCAGGTGCATGACCGACCCCCGGGATGCCGGCCCGGGCAAGCCCCAAGGAGACAATCATGTCGTCCTGGTCGATGCCGTCGCCGGACGCCCCGATACCACCGACAAGAACACCATTCTTGTAAATGGGTACGCCGCCGGGGAAGATCTGAATGCCGTTATTAGCCCCAATGGCAGCAGTAGTACACTGACCTGCGCCATAATTAAGGATTCGAGAGTCCACCATATCGAGCTGAATCCCGACGTTGAACGGGCTCCAGTTGACGCCATTCGACATAGGGCCCCGAGGCTTCCCATCTATACCATCTGGGAAATTGGGGCGAGCGATGTTGCCTAGTGCACGAGCCGAGATTGCAACGCCATTGGCGAGGGCGTTGGAATTCGTGTTGCCAAAGAAAGCCCGGGTATCCAAAACATATCTGCTATTGCCGCCACTGACAGCCGGGAAAATAGAGTTCAAATGGGAAGCCGCGCTAGATTTGGAAAAAAAAGCTGCAGTTCGAGCTTTTTGTAGCGAAACATCAGTGCCGAAAATTGGCGCATCTGCCGTCCGCGCGATCCCAAGTACGGTGCCGTTGGAGTCAACGACAGAAACGGTCACCTGCGCGAAAGAGCCATCCGGCTTACGAATTTGGGCGCGCGCAGTGCGAGCCACGGTCAGCGCCGAGTTAATGAGTGTCCGGACCTCCGCACTCAGCAATTGTTGGCCGCTGAATGTGCCACCACTTTGAGTGGTTCCTGAATTATCCGTAAGGATAAATAATCCCGGAAATCCTCCCGTAAAGTCAGATGAGAAACCAGATCCCGCCTCACCATAAATTTTTCCGGGCCGAACAGCGCTGCCACTAAAAAAATTTGTAACAGGAGTCAGGGCCCCATCGCTCCGCAATGCCGGACTTATGGTGCTGGCAAGCGAGCCAAGGATTCGATTGTCCGAATCGGAATAGCGCAGGGTGATCCCACCGGCGGTAATCCGGTCCGCCCGGATGCTGGTAGGTGCCACGAAGCCGATACTCGCCGACTGCGCGATGGTTTCCTCGATATCAAAGTCGAGGCTCTTGGGGTCGGGATTCAAGTCCAGACCGTAGGTAGACGTCACGCCCGCGACAACACCAATGCCGCCGACCACCACGCCATTTTTGTAGAGCGGGAACCCTCCCGGATCTGCCGAAAGACCCAATGGGGCCGGACG
>RGVP01000309.1 GCA_010027235.1 bacterium | reverse complement strand
GGCTTGGGGTGTTTACGGTGTGGTGGCGCCCAGTTTACGCTCAGCCTCGGGCACATGCTTGATAGTAGTGCAATCACCAAAGCCAAGGCTGATCTCGTAACCATCGTCTTCGTTGGCTAGCCACTCCACAGGGTTTTCGGCCTGTGCAGACGGGACCTCGATAATCCAATGCCCGTCTTCATCAGCTGGCTGAATTTGAGAGCCGGGAATCACCCAAACGCCCTCATCTCGTTGCACAATTAGAACGCCCTCATCCGTCAGCTTTTGAAGCGCATCGAACAAACCGACGACGATGTCGTCCTCGGACATGCCCAGCCGGCGCAGGAAGTCTAGCAGCGTGAACTTGAGTTCGATTTCGCAGCTCATCGGTTGCCTTTCTTTGCCAGCTCGCGCAACGCGAGACGGATCAAGGCGGGGTCGCTTTCGTCGGGGAAACGGTCCCGCAGCTTCGCCAGATCGGCCGCGCTCTGTTCGGTGTGCCGCACGAGCGTCTTGCCGTGGCTTTCATCCAGTTGACCAGCCCCTCATGCTGCGCTATCTGGATATCCAGACGATGCATCAAGCGCCGTCTGCTCTTTGAAAACCGGCCCCTCACCCGCCCAGCCGCCAAGCACAGACGGATGAGGAGCCCATGACTGAAAGACACAGCCATGCACAAGCAAGTGAAGCAAGCCGGCCGCGCGATCAAGCGGGCCGGTCATCCTCTGAAGATCGCGGGCGTCATGTCCCTTGGACTCGTCCTGCTCGCGGTGCTCGAGACGTACGCCGCGTACGGTGCATTCCGTAACGCCGTGCAGGCCGATCTAATCGCGACGCCTTGGGGCGAGCTCCCCAAGTCGGCGCTGTTCCACTCGGCCAAATCGGTGATCTGCGGCCTCCTCGCTTTCGTCGGTTCGGCGATTGCGGGATCTCTGCGGGACGATCCGCGCAAGGAAGTCAGCAGCCGGGCCTGGCAGGCTCGAGCGGTTGCCTTCGCCCTGCTCGTCATTCCCGTTGGAAATCTCGCCTCGACGTTCGCCTTCGATCGCGAAGCCAAGGCGTGGGAGACCTACCAGGGCTCCGACGCTTACGAGGCCGACAAGACGCTGGCGAACGATCCGCAAGCCGACAGCCGGGAACGGCGCGACGCTGCGGAACGCCTCACGCCTCCGGGCAAGTCGCAACCCGACTTCCCCGACTGGGCGCAGGCGATCTTCTTGCACCTCCTCGTAATGTGGTCGGCCAGCGCGTTCCGCGCGCCCCGGCCGCTCACCGAGGCCCAGCGCGCCGCGCTGGAGAAGCAGGAAGCGCGCAAGGCTTCTGCCGCCAAGGCGAGGGCCACGCGCGAGCGCAATGCGAAAGCGAAAGCCGCCGCCGCGAAACCGGGCAACGTCTTCGATCTCCGCAAGCGTGTGTCGCAATAACTCCAAGCCCCGCCCGTCACACGGCGGGGCTTTTTGCGTTTCAGCGCCTGCGCGGCGCGGCGAACGACTTCATCCGCTGCGCGTCCTCCTGCTGCGCTTTGATCGCGCGCTTGATGGCGGCGATCTGTTGAGGGCTAAGCGCCACGGACGTCCTCCAACATCACACCCTCACCATTCGGCAATGCCTTCGCCTGCGCCTCAAGCTCGCGCACGAACCGGTTGCCCGCCTCGTCGATGTCCCACGCGT
>RGVP01000308.1 GCA_010027235.1 bacterium | reverse complement strand
ACCCCTTCACCCCTTCGCCCTCGGCGGCGCGGGGCGCAGCGTGCGGCGGCGCGTATCACCATAGAGGGGCGGCGCGTCTGGCACATTAGACATAGAGGAAACGCCTCTCGGCAGGGAGCGTAGTGCTAGGGCGGCGGCAGATCACCGCCGCGACAGATGACGCGGGACGAAACGCCGCTAGGAATCACCTGCCGCAACATAGTAGAGGAGGATTCACCGATGCAAATCTCACCGATGGAGCGCAACGAAATCCGCCGATGCGCGGCGATTGTCTGGGAGAATCACCCAGAGGAGGGACTCTACGCCGTGCAATGCCGCAACAATGCGACATCGTGGGTGCAGACAATCTGGACGGCGGCGCGCCGCGTCTCGTCTCTCAACGGCGCAACGGTTGCACGATTCACCAAGAAAAACGCAGCGTGCGATGCTCACGCTGAAATGGCGCAGCGTCGCGTGGAGATGCTGAACCGCTAAGAATACGGCGCGGCGCGTCGCCCCTCGGGGGGCGGCGCGTCGTCGCCACAAGAGGAGGATTCACCGATGGTTGCGATTCTTATTCTCGCCGTGGTTATCCTCGGCGGCTATGCTGGCGACAAAATCGCCGATGCGCTTGGCGTGTTATCGCCGCGCAGATAGTCTCAACCCCGCCCGCCGTTCAAAACGGCGGGTTGGGGCGTGTAAAGGCTGCACCTAAATTTTTTCTCCAATCCGCAAGGATTGAGTGTCAACCCCCTATTTCCCACCGGGAAAGAACCCCCTGATACCCCTATCCCCTAATTTTTTTTTCGATATCCTCGGCCTTGATAAAGCCCATGATCGCGCGTGGGGCTCCGCCTGCCGGTACGTAGACCATCATCGGGATAGTGCGTACTTCCCACTCCGTAGTGAGGGCTCGCTCGGTATCCACGTTGACTTTGATGACGGTGATGTCGGGGTTGTGGGCTGCGAAACGGTCTACTTCTGGCATCGTGCGCTTACACGGCTCGCACCAAGGGGCCCAGAACTCCAGGAGAAGGTCCTTAGAGCCACGGAGAGCGGCGATTTGGGTGGAAGGGCTGTCTTGGTGCATGGGGCGCTCCTTATGGCTGTATTTGGGGGAAAAACAACCCCCAAGGTTTCCCCTGGGGGTTGAGTACATCTCCCTCCGAAGTTGTGATGACTTCAGAAGCGTGACCAGGGCGTGATGACCCTAGAACGGAATGTCGATGTCGTCGTTGATATTAGCAGACTGGGTCGACCCGACAGGCTCCTGCGAGGCACCGTCCTTCTTCTGCTTCTCAACCTGGAGGAAGCGGCACGAAATCGAAATTTCGCTTCGTGCTACGCCCTGCTTGTCGGTCCACGATGAGACCGAAGGAACGCCTTCGACATAGACCAAGTCGCCCTTGCGAACGATTTTTTCGGCAATTTCAGCCTTCGCATCCCAGCATGAGACGCTGTACCACGTGGTCTTCTGCTCTCCTGCCTCTTTCTGGTTGTCCGCTACGCTGAAGTTGGCAACCGTCTTGCCGGTCTTCGTTGCTCGGAGTACTGGGTCGCTCCCGACGCGACCAAGGAGTGTCACCTTGATCATGCTAGATCTCCTTCCTGCCAGATCGACAGGTCTACATATTCGGTGTCTTGCTGCGTCTGGAGAGACCAGACCCTTGG
>RGVP01000307.1 GCA_010027235.1 bacterium | reverse complement strand
GCAAGTGCATGCACTTGCGCGGAACGCACGATGAGATCCTGGTCGATTGTCGCCTGGTCGAGGAATGAAGTGAAATCCCCTCCGCCGATCATGTCCGGACAGACGAACGTGTATCCCAGCAGTCCTGCCGCGATCATGTCGGGGATGAGCATCGCAAGGTCCCTCCAGTCGTGCCGTTTGTCACGCAGCCGCTGCACGAGCGGCCGTCCCGCGAGCTTCCATGTCGCCCGGTATTCGTTGAGGGGAAACGTCAGTCCGATCTCCCCGAACAGGCGGGCGTGCTCGTTGACGTCGAGCGGTCGGTGGGCGAGATACGTCGCCTTGTAGAACGGCGTGTCGCCGGCATCCAGCTTGAAGCCGTCCACACCGTAGTTCGTCTGCAGCCGCGAGAGTTCTCCGGTGAACCACTCGTTGGCCGCCGGACTGGAGAAGTCGAGCAGGGCGCTCTTGCCATTCCACCAGGTGACGATCGCCGGGTCGCCAGGCCGCTCCATGAAGAATGCGTTCTTCTTCGCCAGCGTTCGATACACGTCGCAGTCCGGGCTCACGAACGGGCACACCCAGACCATCACTTTGAAGCCGAGACCGTGCAGCTCCCGCATCATCGCCTGCGGGTCGGGAAAGCGGCCGGGATGAAAGGTCCACTTGCCGTAGTCCTCCTGCCAATTGTCGTCGATCATCAGCACGCCGGGCGGCAGGCCATTCTCCACGATAGCGTGCGCGTAGGCCAGGATATCTCGCTGGTTCTGGTCGTACATCAGCTCGATCCAGCTGTTGTATTGCGGTGCTGCGAACAGCGCAGAATCGGGCAGCTTCCCGTCGGTTGGGAAGAAGTTCGCGGAGACGTGCCGAAACGCGTCTCGCAGGCTGCGGCCCGCCCGACCGGAGCGGATGTCGTTGCCTGGCGACATGACCCGCAGCGTCCCCGCTTGAAAAGTGAACCGAAACGCCTTCTCACACCACACGTACCGCCCCTTCGAGGAGAGCAGAAGCGGAGCGGCTTGGTTGCCGTGGTTATCTCCATTCAGGTCGATGTCGATCGGCGTTGCGCTGAACGGCATCGTGGTGCCCAAGGAGACGGCACCGCCCCACCAGCCCTCCTCCGGTAAAACCTCGAGCGACAGATCTGACCGAACGACGTCATCGGCGAACAGTGCGGATCCGTAGCCCGCTTGGCCGAAAAGGAGCAGTGCAACAAGCAACCGCAGCAGCATGGTCGAACTCCCTCCGCTTTCGGCCGCCTGGCGACTGCCGTCGCCCAGGCAAAACCCGAAAGCATTTCAAAACCTCATTAACTTAGCTCGCTTCGCAAGTTCGTCAAGCATGCCGAGATCCACCAGCGACTATTCTCCCGCACGCCGGTGTTGCACCATGGATAGAAAATACAGGACCTTGTCGGACCGCTCCGAACAGTTCACGCGCCTGTTTCCTCAGGTCATTTATGAACCCTGGTATGCGCGGAGGTATACTCACGAGTCCATGCCTGTTTCGTTATCCGAAAACCGCTCGGTGTTGGGATGAAATCTGAACGGGCGGAGCCCGCCCTGCTGCGGCGGATCAACCAACGCGCTCTTCTCGAGGTCATTCGCAGGAGCGGCGCGTCGTCGCGAGCCGCACTGGCCCGCATGTCGGGGCTCACGCCGCCCACCGTTTCAAAGGTCGTTGATTCGCTGCTGC
>RGVP01000306.1 GCA_010027235.1 bacterium | reverse complement strand
GCGCTGTCATTGATGCTTCGGCCAAGCTCGCCGGCAAGGGCGGCACCATCGTCGCCTGGTCGGATGTCCGCAACCCGCTGTCGGCCACCACCGTGGCCGGCACGCTGCTTGCCAAGGGCGGCGCCACCCAGGGCGATGGGGGCAACATCGAAACGTCGGGCCATCAACTCAACGTCAACGGTATCCAAGTCAACACCTCGGCAGCGCGAGGCAATGCTGGCAACTGGCTGCTAGACCCGAACGACTTCACCATTGCCGCAACGGGTGGAGACTTGACACCCACCGCCCTGGCCAGCGCACTAAACGCCAACAACGTCACCATCCAGACGACGGGCGTTTCCGAGGCCACCAGCAACGGCAGCGTCATCGCTTCCGGGCCCACGAACACCAACGGCAACGGCGATATTTTCATCAATGATGCCGTCACCGGCTGGACCGCGAACACCCTCACCCTCTCGGCGTATCGAAACGTCAATATCAACGCAGCAATATCGGGCTCTGGCACCTCGGCACTGGTCGTGAACCCGGGCGGCAGCCAATCAGGCAGCGTCCGCTTGGCTGCCGACATCACGACGGGCGCGGGCCAGACCTATAACGGTAGTGTTCGCACGTTCGGCACGCCCGCCCTATACGCCATCACCGGTGATATCAACATCTCCGGGTCTGTGACCACAGATGGGGCTCCGTTCCTGCTTGAGTTCCTGTACGGCGGACAATTTCGGCTTAACCATACGACCTACGCAGCGGGCGCGGCATCACCTTATGGACTAGCAATCGACTACTCCACCGGTACCAAAACCTACACTTGGACTCCTGCGGGTGGCTCTCTCGTGGCCGACATCCTGGTGGTCGGCGGCGGCGGCTCGGGTGGACGGGGCACGGACGTGGGTGGCGGTGGCGGTGGCGGTGCCGGCGCCATGCTTATCGGGACCAACTACACCCTGACTGGGACACAGAGCATCGTGGTGGGTGCCGGCGGCACTGCGCAGAGCGCTCGTGACTACGGTTTCAACGGTGGAAACTCTAGCCTCGGCTCCATCGTGGCATCGGGCGGCGGCGGCGGCGGGCTATGGTGCGACACCGGCTGCTTAAGCGGCTCTCAAGCGACCAACCAGGAAACAAACCGCGATGGCCTCCCGGGTGGCTCTGGCGGCGGCGGCGGTGGCGGGAACGACCCCTCGCTCGGTGGCGCAGCGGTATCCGGAACATTGCCTACAGGTATCCAGTACTTTGGCAACGTTGGTGGAGCTGGCTGGGTAGGCGCAAGTTACGGCGGTGGTGGTGGCGGCGGCGCGGGAGCAGCCGGCGCCGCCGCCACCTCAAGCCAGCCCGGCGCCGGTGGTGCGGGGCGCGCGTGGTCTGCCACGGGCCTTACCTACGCGGCAGGCGGTGGTGGCTCGAATGGCTCGAGCACCAGCCCGGTAGGCCCTGGCGGAAGCGGCATCGGCGGCAACGGCTCTGGAAACGGTGACAACCCACCGGCGACCGCCGGCGCGGCTCACACTGGCAGTGGCGGTGGCGGGAGCAATAGCAACGGCGGGAGCAGCACCGGCGCTTCTGGGGCTGGAGGCTCCGGCATCGTCGCGGTCTCGGCCGCCAACGGTATCGCCGGCGGGCTCACTATCCGTACCGGCAGCGGTTCAGCAGCGGTGAGCGGGGCGATTACGGGTTTGTCTGCGC
>RGVP01000305.1 GCA_010027235.1 bacterium | reverse complement strand
TTCGGGTGTGAGCCAGATTTCTTTGAGCACTTGGACTCGGTTGCTCCAGAGGTTTCTTCCGCCTTGGCGCAGGGAGACTTCGCGGACGCCTTCCTCCACATCGGTGGTGATCGGTGTGTTGCCGACGAAGTTGCCGTCGATGAAGAGGTCGAGGCCTTGGAGTTCTTGTCCACCGGAGGTTGGTTTGATGAGGACTTTGTGGCGGGGAAGCTCTTCGTTTCTGGAGGCAGAGAGGTCACCGAAGGGGATTTTAGACAAAGCGGATTTCATCTCGGCGGCGCAGGCGTCTAAGGCTCGGCGGTTGTCTGTGCGTTTCACAAACTGCCTCTGTGCGACGATGCGTCCGCTTTCGACTTCGAGGGCCTTGACGGTGATGCCCGCATCGCTGCGGCTGCGGACGATGTTTTCCGTCATGCCGTAGGCTGAAACGCTCTCGCGGGTCTGCGTGATGCGGTTTTTTGTGATGCTGACGACGAGCAAAAGATCCGCTCCGGCGAGGCGGCCGAGACGGGCGCGGTCGTTGACGATGTTGTTGTAGGCGAGGCCCTGCTCGGAGAGGATTTTTTCCAGGTGGCGGCGACTCACAAGCGAGACGCCATCGGTCTCCATGACTCCCGCCTCGGCGAGGGACTCCACCATCTCAAGCCCGCCAGAGTCGGTCTCACCGCTCAAATCCTCGGCAATCACTGCCAGTGCGGGATCACGGGCTTCCAGGGTTCCAGAGATGAAAAAGGCCAGCGCAAGCGCCAAAAGGCATGGCAAACAAAACGGGCGTCCCAATTTTACTCTGTCTTTCACTCGGTGTGCTCCGTATTCCGTGGTTGATTCTGATCACATCTGCTGCTGGAAGCGGGCGGCATTCGCCCATACGGCCTGATTTTCCCGCAAGGCGGTGGCGTATTTTCCATTTGGCGACATGGCGATGAGTTCTTTCAAGACGCCTTCGGCATCGGCGTAGCGGCCCGTTCCCTGATAGATGATCGCTAGGATGTATCTGGCTTCGGGGTCGGCGGGCATCTCCTGAACACCGCGCTCGGCGGATGCGGTGGCTTCGCGCCAGAGGCCGGCATTTGCAAGGCGGACTGCCTCCTTGGCTGCGGGACTCTTCGTCCCCCCAATGACGCGCCGGATTTTCAGGACACTCGGATGCAGGCTAGAAAAAATCTGTTCCGCTGCCTTGTTCCGCATTTTTTGAATCATCGGATACGGATCAGGTGCGGCAGGGTAGCCATCCGACGAGAATGCCGACTGCGAGTCGCTCAACTCGATGCGGCGTCCACCAGCGATCTGCGAGGAGGAAGTCAGGACAGCGCGGTAATTGGCGATATAATTGGCAGTCGTTTTCGTGTTGTAGGAGGTGAAGGTCTCCCCTTTGTAGGTGTAGGAACTGGAGTCGCTCCTGGAGCCGGACAGGCCCTCCGCTTGGAGATAGATGAATGCGTCCACTCCTTTGATCCGGCCACCGCCGCGATTTTCCACGAAGCTCATGTTTTGAAACTGCCGCTCATTGATCGTCTGGCCGAGATTCGCACGGTCCACGAGCTGATAGTAACCTTGATTCGCAAAAAGCTGGAACAACGCGTGCGCCATCTCGCCAGCATCGGAACCAGCTTCGGGCACAATCGAAACCCGCGCGCCACGGCCCAAGCTCAACTCGGCGGGTTGAGGTGCGTCGACGGTGATTGTGGTGCACGAAGTGAGGAATGCCG
>RGVP01000304.1 GCA_010027235.1 bacterium | reverse complement strand
GCGCTCCTGAAGTTCAGGCAGCATGAGGTCTTTGATTGGGGGCGTGATTACCGTGGCTTTGATTTCGGGCGACCGCACGAAGGCCGTGCGAAACGCGTTAACCACACCACTAAATCGCCCCCATTCGCCCTTGAAACGTTGGAACTCCGCCTCGTCCATATTCTCCGGCAAATTCATAATCGTCACTGGCTGAGCCCCGCCCTCAAAAAAGTGACTCGCAAAGCGCTCCAAGTAGTGGGCAAGTTGAGCGCTTTGCAGGGCGACGCGCGCCGACGCAAGACCGGGGCCAATTTCGTCGGTCATGCTTGGCTCACGAAAGTACACCACGTCGTCGACCGTCCAAGGCCCAAAGGTGGCACCACGGAACTGCTGAGTAAACGTGATGCCCGCATAGGGATTTCCCGCCACCGCTTGGCTGGCATCGAATTTAACCATGACGGTCTGCGGATTGAGTGCTTGAAATCCCGTAAGGACGTTGCCCTTTTTGAGCTTGAGCCAAAACGCCGACCCCGTAAGAAGCAACGCGCGCTCAGTCTCTTTGATGAGCTGAGCGAAACTTTGCGCCCACGGCCATTCGATATCGGTGTCGCCGCGTTTTATGCGGTACGGCACCGAGCTGATGGCGTCACACCGTAAATTGACGGCACGGTACAGCATCGGCACTTGGTTATAGGCGTCGATGGTCGAGGTAAGTTGCTCACCATTCCTTAGGGCATCGACCCACCCCGGATAGCCTACGATTGGCATTACGCAAACCCCCATGTCACTCTTGGCTTGGCCATCATCGCCACGGCGCCCGAGGCGGCGTCCACATAGTCATCATGTAGCGACGATGGAAACCCAACGACCTCGTCAATGAACTGCCGATTCCATGCGCCAGCGACTAAGCGCACCTTGCCACCCTCCGCCCGCGCCGCCCATGGCATCGCCCGACTCTGCTTGTCTTTGTCGACCCTGATACCCCGAAGCGATACGCCGACAAGCTCAGGCATCCGACGCAATTCCTGAATCGCCGCCAAGCCGTGAATGGCTTCTTCAATGCCGACCTGCGTGCCGGCTTCGCTGTGCATCGTGGAGACGATGACCTTGCGGACGTCTGGCCATTCCGCTTTGAGATGAATTCCGCCGTCTAAGTAGACCACGCCGTCGTCACCAAGCGCCGCACGGATGGAGGCGGAGTAGTCGGCGCTGGTCTTGGTCGAGGCGGCTAAGTCCCAATAGCGAAACCACTTCAGCCCTTCGGGCGCACGGGGTACCACTTGGAGCCAATGACGCTGGAACATTGCGCCGATGGGGTCAATGAATTGACCGTCGACTTCTTGGCGATACATTTCGCTGGTCATCGACTCTCGCAGTGTCTCAATGAAGTGACTCGGTAAAAACGGATTGTCCGTCGATTTGGCTTGGGTAATCGTATAATCAGCGCCGCCCCGTTGCCAGACGTCGTACAGCCAATTTTTGCCGCGCGGCGTCGTGGTTACCCATGCCCGACCCGGCTGTCGGCGAAGCGTGGCAATGGATGTGGGCCACGTCTCCTCTGTCATCATCGCCGCCTCATCAAGCCAAAGCCACGAGGCGTTTGCGCCACGCAGGGCGTCGGGGTTGTCGGCGCTACGAAAAATAATGGTGCGGTTGCCAAGCAGTCGAAGCTCTTTGTCTGATTTATTCCATGACGTCGCAATGCCCGCCGACGCAACCAAACTCAGAAT
>RGVP01000303.1 GCA_010027235.1 bacterium | reverse complement strand
GACTGAGGGCCCCGACCGTTCGAACCGTCGCGGAATCCTCGGGTCCATGGCCTTGCCTGCGCCGGAAGGACATTGGGACGAGGCGTTCCAGGCGGGGGCTGGTACGGTCTGGGCAAACCGTTTCAGCGCCAGCGCGTCGAATGGCGATTCGCAGGGCGTTCGCAGTCATTGGGCCGATTTCTTTTCGACTCTTGGTGAACTCGGTTCGGACGCACTCGATGCACACGCGGAACGGTTGTCCAGAGCCCTTCGAGATGACGACGTCACCTTTACCGTTCACGATGATCTCGGTGGGCCCGCCCGGCCTTGGGCGCTCAACTTATTCCCCTTCATCATCTCTGCAGCCGATTGGGCTGAGATCGAGGCCGGGGTAAGGCAACGGGCTCGTTTGGCCGAATTGATGATGGCCGACGCCTACGGGCCGCAACGCCTGTTGCGCGAGGGCCTGTTGCCGAGCGCATTGGTGACCGGGCACCCGGGTTGGTTGCGTCCGCTGCAGGGTTTGCGCCCGCCTGGTGGCCTTTGGTTGCCAATTATTGCTTTTGATCTTGCGCATGACCCCGAGGGGCGCTGGTGGGTCGTTTCACAGCGGACCCAGTCGCCGGCGGGCTTGGGGTATCTGCTGGAAAACCGGGTCATCGTCTCGGGGCAGTTCCCGGCTGCGTTTCGGACGCTGCGTGTGCAGCGATTGGCAGCGAGCTACCGCGCCTTGATGCGGGCGCTCATCAATCGATCGCCGATGGGTGAAGATTCGCGCGTCGTATTGCTGACGCCAGGTGTTCTTCATGAGACTTGGTTCGAACACGCCTATCTCGCGCGCTACCTGGGGATCACTCTGGTGGAGGGGGGCGACCTGACCATCCGGGGGGATCGGGTTTTCCTGAAGACACTCAAGGGGCTCGAGCCCGTCCACGTGATCCTGCGATTGCTCGATGACGATTGGTGTGATCCCCTCGAATTGCGTGCCGATTCGGCCCTGGGCGTGCCGGGTCTGGTTCAGGCCATGCGGGCGGGCCAAGTGCTGGTGGCCAATGCCCCAGGTTCTGGATTTATCGAGTCGCCCGCACTGCTGGGCTTTTTACCAGCGATCTCCGAGCGCCTGACTGGAGAAGCGTTGCGACTCCCTTCGGCGCCCACCTGGTGGTGCGGCGAGGCGGCTGCTCGCGCTGATCTTGAGCGCGGGCTGGCCAACACCTGGATCAAGCCGACGGTGCCATCCGGGCTTGGCAGTCGCCGCCAGGATGCAATCTCTGCTGCCCGACTCGACGAGATCGCCTTGGCCCACTGGCGCGAGCGTCTGGCCCGTGAAGGCGGTGACTGGACGGCGCAGCGCGCCATTCCACTGTCGATGACGCCAACCTGGGAAAGTGGTTGCATCGTGCCACGAGCGGCCTTGGTGCGGGTCTATGCCCTGTCCGATGGGGCCGGATCCTGGCAGGTGCTACCGGGAGGGCTCGCGCGCCTCGCGCGTACTGAATCCGATAGTGTTTCGATGCAACTCGGCGGCAGCAGCGCCGACATATGGGTCATGACCGAGGGTCAGGTCGATCACAGCACGATGCTCCCCGGGCAAATTGGACTCGATGATGTGCAGCGCTGGCGGCGTCCGGTCGCGAGTCGCGCCGGGGAGAACCTCTTCTGGCTGGGGCGTTATTCTGAGCGCGCGGAGTTGGCGACCCGACTGGTGCGTCTCGGCTTATCGCTGAGTAA
>RGVP01000302.1 GCA_010027235.1 bacterium | reverse complement strand
ACCTACATCCAGAACCACCGGCACCTCCAGATTCGTGTTGAAGAAGCCAAAGCCGCGGACAAGAAAAACGTGGAGGCCCTGCAGTACAGAAGTCAATTGACGACGTTGCTTGAGGAATCGGCGAAGAGCTCTGGTGAGCCGAGAACGCCCAACTCCCCTCGAACGTGGGCGCCGCGACGAGGTGCCCATCGGGTGCGTGATCGAGCGGGATGGCGAAGTCATCGCCCTCGCCCACAACACCGTCGAGGCCTCCAACGACCCCACCGCGCACGCCGAGATGCTGGCCATCACCCAAGCCGCCACCGCCCTCGGCGACTGGCGGTTAGAGAACTGCACCCTCTACGTGACCAAGGAGCCCTGCCCGATGTGCAGCGGCGCCACCCTCATGTCGCGGTTAAAACGAGTGTGCTACGCCGTGCCCGACCCCAAAATGGGTTGCCTCGGCGGCGCCACCAACCTGAACGACCTCGCACGCGTTAACCACCACCTCGACCTCACCGCCGGCGGCGTGCTGGAGGAGGAGTGCCGCACGCTGCTGCAGGCGTTTTTCCGCCTAAGACGTATCGCGACCGACGAGACTCCGCCCCCGACACCATGAACTGGCTCGCCTGGTCCCTGCTCTCCGCGGTGTTCGCCGCCGCCACCGCCCTTCTGGCCAAGCGCGGGGTCGAAACGATTGATTCGCACCTCGCGACCGCCATCCGCACTACCGTGGTGCTGGTTTTCACCTGGGGCATCGCCCTAGCCCTCGCCCCCGCCGGGTCCCTCGCCGCGGTCTCTCGCCGGCACTGGCTCTGGCTCACCTTGTCCGGCCTCGCCACCGGCCTGTCGTGGCTTTGCTACTTCCGCGCCCTGCAACTCGGCGAGGCCTCACGGGTCGCTCCTATCGATAAACTCAGCGTCGTCTTGGTCGTGCTTTTCGCCGCGCTTTTTCTCGGCGAGAGCCTCACCACCCGCGGACTGCTGGGCGCGGGGCTGATCGCCACCGGGGCGTTTCTGCTCGCGATGAAATGAAGCGTAACCGCGCCCGCGGTTGACGCCACGGCGCTGGAGCACACGCTGACCTTCTTTGGTCCTCTTTTCCTCCACCCAATCCAAACCTACACCACCATGGCCTACGAACTGCCCGCCCTCGCCTACGCCTACGACGCCCTCGTCCCGCACATCGACGCCAAGACGATGGAGATTCACCACTCCAAACATCATCAGGCCTACATCACGAACGCCAATAACCTCCTCAAGGACCATGCTGACCTCGCCGCGCACTCCGCCGAGGCCCTGATCGCCAATCTGGCCACCGTGCCCGAGGCCATCCGCGCCGGCCTGCGCAATAACGCGGGCGGTCACGTGAACCACTCGTTCTTCTGGACCATTATCGCCCCCGGCAAAGGCGGCGCACCCGTCGGCGCCCTCGCCGCCGCGATCGAGGCCGAGCTCGGCGGTTTCGCCGCGTTCAAAGAGGCCTTCGCCAAGGCCGGCGCCACCCGCTTCGGCTCCGGCTGGGCCTGGCTGGTCGTCACCGCCGATAAGAAACTCGCCGTTGGCTCGACCGCCAATCAGGACAGCCCCCTCATGGGCCAGGCCGTCGCCGGCCTCGCAGGTAAGCCCATCCTCGGCCTCGATGTCTGGGAACACGCCTACTATCTGAACTACCAGAACCGCCGCCCCGACTACATCGCCGCCTTCTGGAATGTGGTCAACTGGGACGCC
>RGVP01000301.1 GCA_010027235.1 bacterium | reverse complement strand
AAGGCGTGCCGTCAGCAAAAATATTCGGCTTGAGGAAGACGCCCAGAATGGTCGCCCCTTCGGCGCCGGCCCAGGCGACATGGGTATTGCCCGCCGGGCGCCAGACGAATTGCCCGGCCAGGCACGCGCCCTCCTCATCGACGAAATGGCCTTCGAGCACATAGGTCTGCTCGATGGCGGTGTGCTCATGCAGAGGCACCACGGCGCCGGGTTCGAGGCGCATCAGCAGCGTCGCCATGCCCGAACCATCGGAATAGAGCGTCTTGCAGCGGATGCCGGGGAATTTCGTCTCCTCCCAGGGCATGTTGGGCACATCAAGATAGACTGAGGGCGGCGACGCCTCATCCGCCATCAGCCGCTTGCGCATGGGTTTTGCTGCTCCGTCGGGCATGGTGGGCTCCTTCAACATGATGGCGAAAGCCTAGAACGGGATAGGGCCGGGTGGAAATACCACCCCAACCATGCCCGGGGCCGGGGCGAGTGCGGTGAAGAAGATCAGCTATCCTCTATCACGGCGCTTCTCACCGCGCGTGCGTTGCGGTATTGATGCCGTGCGGGACCCGTAGCTCAGCTGGATAGAGCGCTGCCCTCCGAAGGCAGAGGTCGAAGGTTCGAATCCTTTCGGGTCCGCCATTTTTTTCAGAGGCTTAGCAGCAAAAACCCTTATGCAAAAAAGGGCCTAGGTAACACATAGGTAGCATGCGGGCCTTGCTGCAGGCTCGGGTGCCTCACCGCTCCACCTGCTTCGCACAGCCATCAGGCCTGAAGGTTGATGCTTCGACGGCCTCATAAAATCAACGCACTACGCAATCATCGCACCCTGCGATGAATATTCTCACCCACCATCAGCACTCCTCGCCGCCAGAATCGCTGCACGCAGCGCAGCCCTGGCCGCAGGATCCAGAACCGAAGCATCTATGGTGGCCTTCACCTCAGTCTGAATGGCCCCGCCATCGGCACCGGTCAGCTCGGTCTTGAGAACATCGTGGTGCCAGCCGCTGGCGGCTCTGGAGCGGTTTTTCAGGGCAAGGTCACCAGTTGCGCATTCCCAGGCTTTCCATGGGCAATTGCGATCGCCCGCTCTTCCCAAAAAAGCAGGGCCCTGTGTCGCCCTTCCTGGATGGCCTGCTGGAACTCTGGGTGTTGCGCCTGCCAACTGAACAATGTCCTGCCCCCAATGCCGATTTTGGCGGCAGCAGCCTCGGCGGAAAGGCCACCAGCCATTGCCTGGATCAACTGCTGGCACATCTCAGGCCGATAGATGGTCGGTCTGCCGCCTGGGTGTTTGATGGCGGCGGCCTTCTTGGGGGAGGAGACGGGGTTGGGCATATCGGAATTTTACAAAACATAGGCTTGGAAGTGAATCGTTTTCATTAATTCCGTGGGGCTCCACACTCCCGACCATGGTGTGACCGAGAAATCCGGCGTCACCTGCAGCCGTCTTCCACGAGCAGGCGAACCTGTTTTTTCAGGTGGTGGCGCGGCGCTACGAGAAGGGCGCGATGATCCTGACCTCAAACCTGACCTTCGGCAGTTGGGACCAGGCCTTCGCCGGCGAGACCGTGCTGGCGGCGGCGATGCTGGACCGGGTGCTGCACCATGCCAACGTCGTGCAGATCAGCGGCGAAAGCTATCGGCTGAAGGACAAGCGACGCGCGGGCGTGATCGCCAGGCCAAAGGATGTGCGTTGAGCGCCGCCGCCCGGGGTGGGGCTAGCCCCACC
>RGVP01000031.1 GCA_010027235.1 bacterium | reverse complement strand
TGTAGACAAGCACGACGGAACAGAACGCGAGCGGGTAGATAAGAATATCTGCCCCCTTAAGTAGATCGATGATGGCAAGCGGCATACGAATAGATACCTGAACGGGAAAGAAAGACACCGGCAAGGGTCGGTTGTTGCCAAAGCCAGACGAGGCAGCCTTTTCACCTCTACGTCAACTAAGCCGAAACCAACCCGGCGTCCCCACTTCCAGCCACCAACCGCCGCCCCTCCATTCGCTCGCCCTAGCCCAGTGCCCCGCGTCCCTAGCCTTGAAAGCAACCCAGCCCTCTTCTTCCGGCCCCTCCGGCACCTCCTCTTCCGCTTTACGGGACGCTTCCCGGCACGAAACCGCCCAAGCACGAAAGCGTGCCCTCGCCACCAGCTTCCGGCTCTGCACCAGCGAGGGCGTAGTCGCCACCCCGCTGGTGATCATGACCCTGCCGGTGAATATCGTGCTCGCCGCCCTATTCACCAAGACCCTAGCCCTGCCCAACCACACTATAGGCATCATCACCGCCTTGCCCTTTGTGTGTAACTGCCTCCAGGTCGGACTATCCCCACTGCTGTCCCGCTGGTTCGCCGCCAAGTCCACCACCATCGTGGCGGCATCGCTGCAACTTCTGTCGTGGGTCTTTTTCGCCGGACTGCTGAATTTTCTGCCCGCCAATGATCCCGCCAAGGCCGGCCTGATGATCGGCACCTGGTTTTTTGTCTCCAGCTTCTGCGGCGCCATCACCGGTGTGTCTTGGAGCGCCTGGATCCAAGAATGGGTGCCGGCCAGATTGCGGGGCAAATACTTCGGCCGGCGCAACCGCATCTGCCAGTTATCCAATTTGGCTTTTCTCCTTCTGAGCGGCTGGGTCCTCGCCGCTTGGGATTACGCCCGCCCCGCCTTCCAGCTCATTATCGCGTTTGCCGTGCTTTTGCGCGCGCTGTCCATCCTGTGGCAATACCGCATGCCGACCGAGGCAACCGACCGCCCGTCAATCCGTGCCGCCGGGCTGACCGATCAATTCCTCACGCTCCGCCGCGCTCGGTCCTACCTATGGTTCATCGTCTTCGGTGCATCCTGGGCCTTCGCCGCAAACTGCTTCGGCCCCTTTTACCACGTGTTTATGTTTAAGGAATTAACCCTTTCCGCATTACAAGTCAGCCTGCTTTCGGTTTGCGGCGCGACTGGTGCTGCTCTGTCCATGCCCGCATGGGGTCAACTGCTAGACCGCTTCGGCAACAAGTCCGTGATGACCGTGTCACTGGTGCTGTGGCAGCTTTCCAATGTCTTCTGGTGCTTCGTGAACCGCACCAACCACGACTGGCTGTATTTGCTGTGGTTCTTCGGCGGGTTGACCAATGCCGGCTTCTTCCTCGGCCAGTTTACCTTGTTACTGAAATTGATCCCCGTGCCGGCGCGTAATCTAGCCATTGGCCTGAATCTCGCCGTGACCTCCATCTTCGCCGCCATCGCCCCAATTATTGGCGGCCTCATTCTTGACTGGGCCCAAGCCAGTTGGACCGGGCAGAACCTCGCTATCTACCACGTTTGCTTCATCGCCCAGCCACTCCTCGCCCTCGCCGCTGCTTGGCTTTTACTAAAGATCGAGGAGCCCGCCGCAGCTCCCCTCACTCACGTGGTCGGCGCGATGCGCAACGTCCGCACTCTCGCCGCCTTGTCCGGGGTATCCTTTCTCTCTCAATACGTTTTTTACCTGGCCCCCCGCCGTCGGCGGATCCGTTCCTAAATTCGGCCGTCCGTAAGATCATGCCCCCGGCTGTCCTGACCCTGACTGCAAACCTGCTGGCGGAAACCACATTCCTGCTCCCGTCCTCGCCCGTCCTCGGTAGCACCCAGCGCGCCGTATCCTCTTCCTTTCAGGTAGGCGGCAAGGGCCTGAACGTGGCCAAGATGCTCGCCCGCCTTGGCACGCCCGCTCTGGCCCTGGCCGCCGCCGGCGGACCAGTCAGCGAAGCCTGCAGAATCTGGGCCGCCGCCCAGCCGTGGCGGATCGAATTACTTCCCACCACTACACCCACCCGCGCCGGTCTGGTGGTGCGCGGGCCAGACCCCGCCACCGCCCCCGAGACTACCTTCCTGGGTCCAGACGCCCCGCTTTGCGCGGATGCCTTCGCCGCTCTTGCGGCCCAGTTGGACGCCGCTGCGCCCGAAACCATCGTAGCCCTGTGCGGCAGCGTGCCTGGCTGGGCCTCACCCGCCGCCGCCTCCCTCCGTGCCGCCCTGACCAGACGCGCCCGGACCGGCCGCCTCGTGGTCGATACTTACGGCCCCGCTTTAGCTGAACTCAGCACACTACCGGCCGAGTTGATCAAAATAAACGCCGATGAATTTGCCGCCCTCGCCGGCTCCTCTCCGCACCCCGCCGAACGCGCGCTCGCCCTGGAAACCTTAGCCAGCCGCTCCCCCGTCAAGGTGTGGATTGTTTCCGACGGCCCACACTCCGTTCATCTAGCCCACACCGGCGCCCCTGTTATCACCCTGAATCCGCCGATCGTGCCCGAAGTCTCCGCTACCGGGAGCGGGGACGTCCTACTCGCCGCCCTGCTCCACGCTCGACTCGACCTTAACTGCGATTGGCGGGAGGCGCTCGCCTACGCCCTTCCCCTAGCCTCCGCCAACGCCGCCCACCCAGGGGTGGCAGAATTCGATCTCACCCGCATGGAACTTGCCGACCCTCATTCTAGTCCCAAGCTAAACTCATGAAACGCACCATCGCCATCGTCGTTGCCTTGCTCCTGCTCCTCGTTGGCTACTTTGGCTGGAGCTCCTACAAATCCCGCCAAGCCGAAACCGCCCGGAGCCTAGAGGCTAGTCGCGAAGCCGCCGCCAAAGGCTCCGACGCCGAACGCCTCGCCGCAGAGCAAAAAGCCGCCGCCCTCGCCGCAGAGACTGCCCGACTCGCCGCCGAGCAGGCCCGCCTCGCCGCCGAAAAAGTCGCATCTGAGGAAAAACGCTTGAAAGAAGCCGAGGCCACGGCCGCCGCTCAGCGTCTCGCCGCCGAGGAAGCCACTCGCAAGGCCGCGGCTGAACACGCCGCCACCCTCGCCGCCCAGAAGGCAGCTGCCGAGGCCGAGGCCGCCCGCCTCGCCGAACAACGCGCACGCGAACACGCCGAGGCGACCCGCGCCCGCCTCCTCGCCATGGAGAAACTTCAGGCCGAGGAGGCCGCCCAAAAGGCCGCCGCCGAGCGCGAGACCGCCCGCCTCGCCGCGATTAAACTGCAACAGGAACGTGAAGTAGCCCTAGCCGAGGCTATCGCCGCTTTAAAGGCCCAACTCGAACCTCGCATCATCTACTCGCCCGAATACAAGCGCCGCCCCCACTACGACAAGACGCTAGAGCTAAGCAACGACCGCACCCTCGCGCGCATCGCGGCGTTAAACGTCGAGCTCGAGGCCCTTCGGACCGCCGGACCCGTAAAGACGCCCTGAAGCGTCGCCGCTCCAACCACGGGTTATCCTGCCCGTGTGCTCGTGGTAAAACCGAATTAAAACTTCAGGCTAAACCCGTTGGCCGCGCCCGGACGGGAAAAGGCTGTGTAGCGACCAGCGGCACCATCGGTCGAGATGTGAAAATCGTGCCGGCCGAGACGGGCGAGCCGCGGAGAAACTCCGCCGCCGCCAGCATGCGACCGCCAGGTTTTTGCAATCGCCGGATCAACAAGACCCCAGACCCGGTGGCGATGCGTAAGCCCTCCGCGTCCGCTCCCAACACCGTGCCAGGTGCCTCCGCCGCCGCCTCGCCTGACGCATCCGCCAGACCAAATTTCAAGGCCTGCCCACGCCACTCCACCTGCGCCGAAGGCCAAGGATTCAGACCGTTTATGCGTGCGGCAAGGGCTGCCGCGGACGCCGCGAAATCAAGCGCCGCATCGTCCTTGGTAAGTTTGCGGCAAAAGCTCGCGGCGGCGGCGTCCTGCGCGACAAAATCCAACCTGCCCGCCAGCAAACGAGGGAGCGCACGCGCGAGCAGCAACACACAGGCAACGGCGAGTTTTTGCTCCACCTCAAGGGCGGTATCAAGCGGCTCGATGGGCACGGCTTCGCGGTCCGCCACCGGCCCAGCGTCGAGCTCTCGGACGATGCGCATGAAAGATACTCCAGTCTGACGTTCGCCCGCCGCGACGGAAGTCTGGATCGGCGAGGCCCCGCGGTAGCGTGGCAGCAGCGAGGCGTGGAAGTTAATCGTGCCGAGCGGGGCGGCCGCGATGAAGTCCTCCCGGAGAATGTGTCCGTAGGCCATGACGAGGGCGAGGTCAGGTGGCGCGGCGATATAGGCGGCACGAACCTCGGACGTGAGTTTCTCCGGCTGGTGCACAAGCAGACCGCGGTCCAGTGCCCAGCGTTTGATCGTATTGGCCTGCACCTGCTGGCCACGCCCGACCGGTCGATCGGGTTGGGTGTAAACCGCGGTTAACTCGACCAACGCCGCTCCCACCGGCCCGACGAGCCAGTCAAGCAGGGGCAACGCGATGGCGTCGGAACCAAGAAAAACGGCACGCGGCCGGGACATAGCCATGAGTGGCGAAGTTTCGCGACGCGCCGTTAAAACACGCTGCTTAGAGCGTCGCGATCCACTCGCTCGCGGCCTCGGAAAGCGCGGCGAAAGCGCCGTCGGTGGCAGGCTCCTTCAAGCCGTCGAAAAGCGTCCAGTGCTCGACGTGTTGGATCGACTCCCCCGGAGCCAGCTTGACTAGCGGGCTAAGCGTCTCGAGTTCGCACATATGGCCGTTGGTAAAGGTCTCGAAAGCGCAGCCGTTATCCGGATAAACCGCACCCGCGACCAAGCCCGCATGCTTCACGAAGGTCGTGCCCTCGTAGAAATAGGCGGACCAGCCGGGGTAGTTGGTCAGACCGAGCTTGTGAGGGCGGTCGGCGGCGGCGACGTCGATGCCAAAGTAGTCGCGGTGTAAATCCCAGACGTCGTCAGAGAGGTCGGTATAGCTCCAAGGCACGAGCGAATAGGTGGGCAGGAAATCACCCTTGGCGTGGTCGCCCTTGGGTAGCAAAGGCACCACACCATAACCACCGGCGCGGAACATAGTCAGCGCCCAGCAGGCGGTTTCGACCGGCCAGAGGCCGTGGTTGGTGAGGGCATGGGTGACGCGCACGGTGCGCTCGCCGCGCGCCTCGATCTTGATCGCCTTCTGCATTCCAGTGAGCGGCTCGACCGGTTGGGCGAGGGCGACCCCGGCCTTGAGGGGCTTGAGCGCGAGGGCGTCGTTGTCCGGTTGGTAGGTGCGCACCCCGTGCTCGGGCGCGTGCCAGAGGCGATGGCCGCCGCGGAGCTTGAAACCGCTGGGGAAGACGGGCTGGTCGGAGCCCATTTCCAAGAAAAGGTTGCCCGCCTTGCCCTTTTTTGAGCGGAAGGAGGTTATGCGCGGGCCGACCCCAGTCGTGACCTCAAGGGCGAATGCGCCGGTTTCAAGGCGGAGGCCGTCGGCCCCGTCGATTTCAATCTTCGAGTGTTTCATAGTCAAAAGCCTCGCCCAGCCCCTGCGCCTCGCGGGCCTCGCGCACCTTCCACTTGGGCACCCCGGCCAGCTCATTTTCCGCCCGCTGCTTTTCCAAAATGGCGGCCTTGCCGGTGTAGGGCGTGCCCGGAGTATGCTTGGGTTTGCCCACTAGGTCGAAATAGACTGGGCAGCCATCGATACCAAACTCCTTGACCATGCCGGCCTCGAGGTAGCGGCGATATTGCTCGGATAACTTGTCCTCGCGGTTACAAAAAAGTTTGATGCGGAAGGGGCGCACACCGGTCTGGAGCGCGTAGTAAACGCGGAAGCGTTTGCCGCCGATGGCGGGAGCAGGCACGCGCTCGGCGAGGTCGCCTATGAGGGCGTTCAACTTCGCGGTGGCGATGCGCTTGTCCAGGGCGCGGTTAAGTTGCACGGCCGCATTGAGCATACGGTCGACTTCGTAGCCGCTCAGTGCAGATACAAACAAGACTGGTGCGCCCGGCGTGAAGAATAGGCTGGAGCGCAGGGACTGTTCATACTTCACGCGGTATTCGCGCTCGGTTTTATAGTCGTGCAAGCCAGCCTCGGGGGCGCAGTCGGGGTCGAGTTTTTTCCGGAAGGCATCCTTCACCACGTCCCATTTATTGACGATGATGATGATGGGTTTTCGCTCCTTTATGGCTTCGCCAGCGATAGCCTTATCTTGGGCGGTGACGCCATCGATGGCGTCGAGCACGAGAAAAACGACGTCGCACTTGTTGATGGCATCCAGCGACCGGAGGCGGGAGAAATACTCGACCGGTGAGGCTAGTTTAGTCTGGGCCTTGATGCCGGCGGTATCGATCAGGCGGAAGGGGTATTCCTTCTGATTGCGTCCGAGAAAAGTGAACGGGATCTCCACTGCGTCGCGAGTGGTGCCCGGGATGTTGGAGACGATCAGGCGGTCACTGCCGAGCAGGCGGTTACTGAGGGAAGATTTGCCAACGTTGGGTCGGCCGATGAAGCAGACGCAGAGCGGGGCGGACGGATCACGCGCCCCGGGCAGGAGCGGGCGGCCCTCCTCGTCAGTAGTTGGACGCGGCGCGGAGGGAGCGACCTCGGGGGCGGGGCCAAGTTTAGCGAGGATGACGGTGCGTAGTTCGGCCTCACCTCGGCCATGCTCGGCGGAGAAGCGGATGGGCTCGCCGAGTCCGAGGCGGTAAATCTCACCGAGCTCGAGCTTATCGTCGTTAAAGTCGGCCTTGTTCACCACCAAGACCACGTCCTTTTTGCCTCGGCGCAGCATGGTGGCGATCTTCGTATCAAGCGCAGTGAGGCCCTCGAGGCCATCGACAACAAAGAGCACGAGGTCGGCCGAGGAGATGGCGAACTCGACCTGGCGCTCGGAGGCGACGGTCAGCTCGGCCGGCGAATCGCCGCCCTTCAGGCCTAGGCCGCCAGTGTCCATCAGCGTAAAGGCGCCATCCGTAACCTCGGCAGAAACGACATCGCGGGTCACGCCAGGTTGGTCATGCACGATCGATATACGCGACCGCGTGAGCCGATTGAAAAGACGGCTCTTGCCCACATTGGGGCGTCCGACGATGGCGACAAGGCGTGGCATGGGAAGAAACCCAACAGAATACGGGCCGGTCGCAAGCCGGCACAAGCTCGGAGCCGCATCCAGCTGGGAATAAGCGGCGGAAAAAGGAATGCGCTAGACTCGTTTGACCGGTCCGAGACGAGCGATGAGCGAAGAGATGAGGGCGTCGAGACTTGGCTTGGGCGCGACAAAATCCGGCGGCAGGCCGAATTCGGACAAACTCTCGGTGGTTTGCTCCCCGATGCTGCCCACGAGGGGCTTTTGCGCATCAGGTCCGAGGGCGAGGGCGTCGCCCTGGGCGTGGTAGGACTCAGCGGCGGACGAACTAGCGAAAAGGATAGCGTCGGCCCCACGGGTGCGGAAATGGTCGGCCACGGGGTCGGCGGTGAGGTCGGTCTTCTCAGTCTTGTAGAGCTGCATGCGGTCCACAATCGCGCGGGCGGCCTCGAGTTTTTTTACGAGGCGGTCGCGGTTTAGGTTGCCCGTGACCACGATGACCTTGGCGCTGTCGAGGCTGCCGGTGGCGATCAACGCGTCCGCTAGGGAGGAGCCGGTGGCGGTGTCAGGCATGCACTCAACCTTGATGAAATGGCGCTCGATCTCGCGCGCAGTGGCGCGGCCGATGCAGGCGAAACGTAGCAGTCCGAGCGCACGGATATCGGAGTAGCCCTTTAGGAAATCCTCGAAAAAATAGCGCACGCCGTTGGCGCTGGTGAACACGATCCAATCGTAGGTGCCAAGCTCACTGAGGATTTCGACGAAGCCTACCTTATCGACATCCTTGGAGATGGTGATGAGGGGCAGCTCCAAGACCTCGGCGCCAAGTGCTTCGAGTTTTTCCCGCAGTTCGCTGTTCTGATCGCGAGTGCGGGTGATGGCCACACGCCGGCCAAACAGGGGTAGACGCTCAAACCAATCAATCATCTCGTGTTCGCGCACGACCTCGCCGACAAAGATGATGGCGGGTGCACCGAGCCCAGCGCGCGTCACGCGCTCCTCAAGATCGGCTACGGTGCCGGCGACACTGCGCTGGCGTCCAAGCGTGGCCCACTGCACGACCGCTGCCGGGGTATCCGCCGCCAAACCGCCCGCCTGCAGCTCACCAAGGATGAATCCGATCCGCCCCATGCCCATGTAGATAGCGAGGGTGGCGTTTTGCAGCGCCCCATAGGCTCGCCAATCGACCTGCGATTCAGTTTTAACGGGGTCTTCGTGGCCGGTGAGCAAGACCAACGAGGTGCTGAGATTGCGATAAGTCAGCGGGATACCTGAGTAGGCACCGGCCGCTAAGGCGGCGGTCACTCCGGGCACAACCTCGAAGGGAATTCCTTCGCGGGCCAGCGCTCGCGCCTCTTCCCCGCCCCGACCGAACACATAGGGATCGCCACCCTTGAGACGCACGACTTTGCGTCCGGCCCGGGCGTGCGCGACCAGCAAGTTCTCTATCTCCTCCTGCGGCACGGTGTGACAGCCGGCCTTCTTGCCGACGTAAAACACCTCGCAGCCCGGCCGGCACCATTTCACCAGTTCCGGGTGTGCCAGGTAGTCGTAGACAAGCACGTCGCAAGAGCCAATGAGCTCCTTGGCGCGAAACGTGACCAGCCCAAGATCACCGGGGCCGGCGCCAACAAGATAAACTAAACCAGAAGGGGATTCAGACATGGAGGTGAAGAAATAGCGTCCGCCTCAAATGGGGCGCACGCAAACAAACCAATTACCCGCACCGCAAGGCTCGCCAGCATGCAAGATTGATTAAGTTCTAGGCCGTTTGAAATCACGGCGAAGACCAAACAAGAGCCAAGCCGATGAAAAGCTCACCCGCCCCGCCTGGAGACCACCCTGGGCAAGACGGGTAACGCCGCTAATTATCCTGCCGCCCTAGCCTGAGCATCGGCCTCGATCAGCACTTTGACGCGGTCTAGCTCGGCCTTTACCGCCGCCTTGACGGCTGGGAGCGCAACAGCGTCCGCGACCGGAGCCTTGGCAAAGACGTAGAATTTCATCTTTGGCTCCGTGCCCGAGCCACGTGCCGCGAAGGTGTAGCCGTTGGCCAAAGTCACGAGATAAAGATCCTGCTTCGGCACTAAATCGCCATCGGAGTCGTGGATATCCATGCGTCCAAAATCCTCAAATTTAGTGACTGCCACGTCGCCAAAGGCCGCCGGCGGATTATCACGGTAAGTGGTCAGGATGCGCTTGATCTTGGCTGCACCGCTCGCGCCCTCATAATAGAGATTGATGACGCCCTCAAGGAAGTAGCCGGTGCGCAGGTAAATTTCGTCCAGATACTCCGGCACGGTGATGCCACGGCCCTTCACGTAGGCGCAGAGTTCGGCCAGCATCAGGCAGGCAGAGTTGCCATCCTTGTCGCGCACCAGATCGTTCGCGAGATAGCCGTAACTTTCTTCGCAACCAAAGGCGTAAAAAGTGGAAAACTCCTGCAATAACTGGGCTCGGCGGGCAAAGGGCGTGGCGTCATAATCCATCGCGACACCGTGTTTCGCTAAGTATCCAGCCTTCAGCGCCTCCTCATAACCTCGAATCTTGGCCGCGATCCACTTAAAGCCGGTCAGCGTGTTGACGACCTTCACGCCGTGGGAGCGGGCGATTTCATCTTGAAGCGAAGTTGTGACAAAGGTTTTTACCAGCGCGACGCGGTCGGATCCAACTGCGGGAATGACCCCGCACTCTTTGTAACGGGCCAAGCGGTAATCCGTCATGAGCGCACCGATCTGGTTACCACTGAGCAGGTGCATTCTGCCATCGGGGCCACGCACCGCGCAGCCCATACGATCGCAGTCAGGATCCGTTGCCAGCACCAGATCCAGTCCCTTCTCCTCGGCCAGTTTTACGGCTAGAGCCAAGGCCTCGGCATTTTCGGGATTGGGTGACTTTACCGTCGGAAAACGCGGATCGTGGACCGCTTGCGCGGGTTCTTCGTGCAACTCCACACCCGCCGCAACCAAAAGCGGGACCGACATCACATTACCCACTCCGTGAATCGAGGTGAAGGCAACCTTCAGGCGGGCCGCCGTGAAAACGGTCGGAGCGATCACAGCGGTCGCGGCAGCGGCGCGATAAGCGGCGTCCGTGGATTCGCCGAGCGTGATCACGCGCGCAAGATCCTGAGTGAGAAATGCGGCAAGTTCTGCAAGCGGCACCTTGCCAACCTCAGCGACCACGCCGGCGTCGTGCGGAGCGACAAGCTGCGCGCCGTCGCCAAAGTAGGCCTTGAAGCCGTTGTCGTGAGGCGGGTTATGGCTGGCAGTAATAACCACACCGCAATGGGCGCCTAGATGACGCACGGTAAAGCTCAGCTGGGGCGTGGATCGTGGGCCGGCGAAAATATAGGCTTGGCCGCCTAGCCGCGACCACGCGGAAGCCGCTAATTCGCAAAAATGCCGCGAAAAGTGCCGGACATCATGTGCGATCACGAGCACGGGGGGGCGCAGGTCCCCACGGGCCACCAGCACGGAAGCCGTGTAGCGATAAAGCCCGATAGTGGCGCGGACCAGAGTGTAGTCGTTGAGGATATTGCTGCCGATGGCGGCATGTTCCGGCGTGCCCAGCGGCCCAACCATGCCCTGTTCCGCAACCGTGGAGACGCGACCTATGGTGCGACCGCGCATACCTCCGGTGCCAAACTCGAGATCACGGTAGAAACGGTCGTTTAATTCATCCCAAGCCCGAACGGCAATTAGCTCCGCTAAGGACTGGAGCGCCCAGTCGGGGAGACCGGCGTCCAACCATCGATGCAAATTAGCAAAGGTTTCAGGGAGTAGTTCCGCGCCTTCGAGCGCGGTCTTGAGTGAGACTTTGGACAGCATGAAGGGGATAGGAAGGGTTACTCGAGCACAAGGCCGGCGGTGATGGCGGGCGGCGACGAACAGGCGGCCCACGAGGCAGCAAAACTATCCTCATCGTAGCCAAAAAGCGGTGATACCTCAAAGGTGAATGGCGGCAGGCCAGTGGAGTCCACTGGAATGCTCGCCCCGCGAGCGTTGACCCAGCGGGCGAACTGCCTCGTCTGATCCTCGGCACAGGTGCGCGGTGAATCCAGCCCCTCGGCGTTCTTAACGGGCGAAAAATCATCTGCCCGGTCGGTCTCGATTATCACCGGATTCCTTGCGAAAGGCAGCGCGTCGAAAACAAAAAGCTCGAATTTCACACCGTTGGGTTTCTCCGGCCTTAGCGCTCCGCCGTCGGCATCGAGGCAGGGTATTTTTTTATTCGCTCGGTGGAAAGGCAACGCATCCGCGCCCGTGGCCATGCGTCGGATGAAGTCGCGGTCGAGCAGGTGGATAGCGATGGATCCGGCGAGAAACCGTAGCCGACCAGCCGTGTCGGTTTCTTCCTGACGCGCGCTTGGTAAATCAGAATACTCAATCACCACGGTCTTGCCGCGCTGGGCGCAAAAGTGGCCGACTTTCTCGCCGGCGTAGGCCTTGGGCACCATTTTGCTGCTCATCTCGGAGCGAGTCTTCAGGTGCCAGCCCACGAAAGCAGGGTCGATGAAGCGCACCAGCGGGTTGTCCACTTGGAAATAACTGAGGATCTCGATGCCCTCCCTTGCCATGAGATCCACCGCGCCACTGCGCTGAAGGGCCCGAAGTGAGCCACCATGACCGTCCGGCGACATCGCAATGCGGTGCTTTTCCTCGAGTAAAATGCGTCCATCCAAGCCGACGGCCGGCATGCGCCCCTGACGGAAAAAGTGCACCTGGTCCGCAACCAGGCCGAAAAAACCGTGCTCACGAAAAAATGCCTCGGTCGCAGCATGGTTAAGGTGACTGGTCATTATGAACCAGTGGATGGGGCGTCCATAACGCGCCCCGGCCGCGCGGATCTTTTCCGCAAAGACCTGAAAGAGGGTCTTTTTACGCACCGGTGTGACCGGATAGGTGCCCTTGGGGCCGTCGTAGCCGAGGCGCGTGCCCTGGCCTCCCGCGACTACAAAAGCCGCTACTCGGCCGGCGCGCAGAGCTTCTTCGCCTAATCGCTTAGCTTCAGCCCAGGCGGCGGCGTCACCGCCGTTTTTAGGCAGAGCCTGGTAAGGGGCAGGGGTTAGATCGGAGAGATCAATCCCAGCGGCGGCGTTGTCTTGGACTAGAGTGCGGTTCAGTTCGCTGATTTCGGTGAGGTCGATCTCGGCCGCATCCGCCAGCAACGCCGCCTGCTGCTCAGGCGAAAGTTGTTCATAAAACGCGAATACGTGGCCTTGGCCGGCCTGCTGGAACGCCGCGATAATAGGTTGGGAAACCATGGAGATGGAGTGCAGTGAAGGCGCACGCATCGGCGCCCGGCAACGCCTTTTCTCGCAACCTTCTGGCGTAGTCTATTCCTCGAAACGAAAAACAAATTCGTCGGGCTTGGCGTAGCCCAATCGACGGCGGATAACCCGCTCAACGTAGGCGGGATCGGAGCGCAACCGCTCGAGGACCAGTTCCTGCTCCGCCAGTTTGGTCTCCACTTCCACAAGCCGCTGCCGGGTCCGAATCTCCAATTGCCTAACCTGCGTATACTCGGCGCGCGTCTGGGCCAGCACCACTGCAAGACCGGCAATAATGCCGAGCGCGACGAGGGCGGAAAGGGCCAAGGTAAGACGATGGAGCCAAGCGGGCATGGATAGCGGCGTGAGTGAGATGTGACAACGACGCGTGCCGGTGTAAATCACGGGCCGTTTTTTTTTGGTGAGGCCCAGTTCGATCTAATTACCCGGCTCAACTAAGTGATCCTCCAACGCATCGCCGCCGCAGGATCCTGCCACGCGCATCCGAGGCTTTCTAGAGAGGATGCGCAGCACTGCAGAGGAAGGCCGGAATACCCCAAAGCGCGTGCTGATTAATGAAAAACTTTCTAGTTAAACGACACGGTCGAACAATATCTGGGCCTGCATCTAAGCGACGTCCGATCTGACGGCCGCATTTTTAGCCACCTGCTCAACTGCAACTAAGAGAAAAACTATCGAATATCAGCAGCACCAAACCTGTAAGTCCCCATAAACCCAGGCAGCACCATTAGATCACAAAAAGCCCCGGCGCGCACTGGGCGCAGCCGGGGCGGGATGCAACTCGGAGAGAAACGAAGGTTAAACCGCGGCGTCGCCACGTTCCTCGGTGCGGATGCGGACCACATCTTCGACTGGGAGGACGAAGATCTTGCCGTCGCCGATCTTGCCGGTCTTGGCGGCAGCAGTAATGGCCTCGACCGCCTTGGGTGCGAGGTCGTCACCGACCACAATCTCCAGCTTGGTCTTGGGCAGGAAATCCACGGTGTATTCGCTGCCGCGATAGATCTCGGTGTGGCCTTTTTGGCGGCCGAAGCCCTTGACCTCAGTGACGGTCATGCCTTCGACGCCGATGCCGGCGAGGGCTTCTTTAACTTCCTCGAGCTTGAAGGGCTTAATAACTGCGATGATGAGTTTCATGTGGTTTAAATAGGATGTGTTTTAGAGGAGGTGAAGATTAGTCTACATAACCCTCTTCACCATGTTCGTTGATGTCTAGACCCTGACGCTCGACCTCAGCGGTCGGACGCAGACCAATGGCAACCTTCACGATGTAGGTGATTACGAGGGTGGCGAGCAGAGAAAGCACCAACGTAACGCCGATGGCCTTGAGCTGTTCAACCCAGAGACCGCCCTCGGTCACAAGCTTAGCGAGTCCGTTGGTGGTGGCGTAGCCGCCGACTAAGTTGCCGTTGACTTCCTTGGTGGCGAGAATGCCGGTGACCAGCGCACCCAAGGTGCCGCCAACCGCGTGGACGCCAAAGGTATCGAGAGCATCATCGTAACCGAGCCAGCCTTTCAGCTTAGTAACGGCGAAGTAGGGAACAACTGCGGCGAGCACGCCGATAATGACCGCGCCCGTAGAATCAACGAAACCAGTGGCGGGAGTGATGACGACAAGACCGGCTACGACGCCCGAGCAGAATCCAAGGATCGAGGCGTGACCGCGAAATACCAACTCAATCAGACCCCAGACAAAACCGGCCACTGCAGCGGCGATCATAGTGGTCATGAAGGCGTTAGCGGCAACGCCATCGGCGGCGAGGGCAGAGCCAGCGTTGAAGCCAAACCAGCCGACGTAGAGCATACCAGTGCCAACCATACAGAGCACCATGCTGTGCGGGGTCATCTTCTCCTTACCGAAACCTAGACGAGGTCCGAGGATGATACAGAGCAATAGCGCCGACCACCCAGAACTCATGTGCACCACGGTGCCACCAGCAAAGTCGATCGCCTTGATCACAGCATCACCGTTCCAAACACCGTTCATCCAGCCGTTAACACCCCAAACCATGTGGGCGAGAGGGAAGTAGACCACAACCATCCAAATCGCCACGAAGGCCAGAATGGCGGTGAACTTCATACGCTCGGCGATCGCGCCGACGATCAACGCAGGAGTAATGATCGCAAACATCATCTGATACATCGAAAAGACATTCTGACTGATCCAGTAGGCATAATCAGTGTTGGGCGCGGAAGTGACACCCTTAAGGAATAAAAACTCAGTTCCGCCAAGGAAGGGACTGCCGAAGCTCTTGCCAAAGACAAAGGAATAGCCAAAGGCCCACCACATGATGGTGACCAACCCAGTGATACCAAGACATTGGGCGAGCACGGATAGAACGTTCTTCTTGCGCACCAAGCCACCGTAGAAAAGTGCGAGGCCGGGCAGCGTCATGAAAAGCACCAAGGCGGCGCAGATCATCATAAACGCGTTATGACCGGGACCAGCAACGCCTGGGAGAGCGGCGCCGGGGTCGACGTTATTGACGTAGGCGGCGAAAGCGCCGTCCACCGTCGGAGCCGGAGCAGCCGCCGCAGCCGCGGGGGCCGGAGCAACTTCTTGGGCAAACGCGGGGAAAGAAGCGCCAGCCAAGGCTAGCGCACAGAGGATGGATTTGAGGAATGGCTTCATAGACAGGCAACTTTTAGCAAACGGCAGGCCATCCGCTTAAATCTGCATGAAATATTTTCACTAAAATTTAAAATGTTATACTTCAGCAGTATAAATAATAATTAAACCCACCATAAACCAATTCGGGGTTAAAAATCAGGCGAAAACCACCTAAACACTGATTGCCCGCGAGGTGGTTGGTGGTTGCACCCTGATTAAGCCCAACCCAAAGCAGCTACAATGAGCCCAGACTGCAACTGAGGCTCAATGTATCAATAAATTCATAAAAGCTTATAAGAAAGCAATATCCGACTTTTTTTCTCTCCCTTGGCCACCAAGACGGCGCAAACCAGATCGCCCGTGACGTTCAAGCATGTCCGGCACATGTCGAGCAGTCGATCGATGCCAAGGATGATGGCGATGCTCTCTCCCGGCACGCCAATGGTCACCAGCACGCCGACAACTAGCGGCAATGAGCCTCCCGGCACACCCGCCGTGCCCAACCCAGCTAGAATGCACATCAAAGCCACAACGACTTGCTGCGCGAGAGAGAGCTCGACCCCGAAAACTTGAGCCAGAAACAATACCGAAACGCCTTCGTAGAGCGCAGTCCCGTTCTGGTTCGCGCTCGCCCCGACCCTGAGGACAAATCGGCTGATGCGCCTCGGCAGACCGAACAAAAAAGCCGCGCCCCTAAGGGAGCGCGGCGAAAAAATCTCTTTCCTTCTTCTGGCTCGTCGCTTCAGCCCGCCTCGGGCGTGACCGGCGCGACCACCGCGATGTGCAACTCCTTAAGCTGCTTGTCCGTTACCGGCGTGGGCGACTGGGCCATGAGATCTTGCCCCTTCTGCGTCTTCGGAAAGGCGATGACGTCGCGAATACTGGTGGTGCCGCAGAGCAGGGCGCACATACGGTCGAGACCAAAGGCGATGCCGCCGTGAGGAGGCGCGCCATAGGTGAAAGCCTTGAGCATGTAGCCGAAGCGGCTCTCGACCACATCGGTCGGGATTTTGAGCACGTCCTTGAAAACCATTTCCTGCACCGCCGGTTGGTGGATACGGATGGAGCCGCCACCGAGCTCCATGCCGTTTAGCACGAGATCATAATGCTGGCCGCGGACCTTGTCGGGCGCGGTTGTGAGCAAGTGCAAATCCTCCGGCACCGGCGCGGTAAAGGGATGGTGGGTAGCGAGGTAGCGCTTGGCCTCCTCGTCGTAAGTCATAAGCGGGAACTCGACCACCCAGAGGAACTTCCAGTCGTCGTGGCGAATGGTCATCTTGCCGCGTTTGACCAAGAGTTGCGCGGCTTCGAGTCGGATGCGGCCGAGTATGGCGCAGGCCTTTTCCCAAGGCGCGGCGGCAAAAAACACCATATCGCCATCCTCGATGCCGAGTTGGGCGGTGAGCGCGGCCTTCTCGGCTTCAGAGAAGAATTTCACGATGGGCGACTTCCACTCGCCGCTCTCGCTCTTGATAAAGGCAAGACCCTTCGCGCCAAGGCTCTTGGCGATATCTTCCAAGGCCTTTAGCTCGCCTTGGGTAAGGTCAGCCAGGCCCTTGGCATTGAAGGCTTTGATCACGCCGCCGCCGGCCACCGTGGCTTGGAAAACCTTGAAGGCGGAGTTTTTGAACACCTCCGAGAGGTCGGTGAGCTCTAGCCCGAAACGCATATCGGGCTTGTCCACGCCGAAGCGGTTCATCGCCTCGTGGAAGGGCATGCGCAGGAAAGGAGCCGGGATATCCACGCCGAGGACCGTGCTCCAGATACGTTTCACCATGCCCTCGAACAGGCGGTAAACGTCCTCGCGGTCGATGAACGAGGCCTCAACGTCCACCTGGGTGAATTCCATCTGGCGGTCGGCGCGCAAATCCTCGTCGCGGAAACACCGGGCGATCTGAAAGTAGCGCTCCACACCCGCAACCATGAGGATCTGCTTGAACTGCTGCGGTGACTGCGAGAGCGCATAAAACTGGCCGGCATGAATACGCGAGGGCACAAGGTATTCACGGGCACCTTCGGGGGTCGATTTGAAGAGAGCAGGCGTCTCGACCTCGATGAACTCCTGTGAATCGAAGTAATCGCGGATGGCCTTGGTGGCCTTGTGGCGCACTTGAAGGTTGTGGCGCATCTTAGGCCGGCGCAGGTCGAGATAGCGGTAGGTTAGGCGCAGATCTTCGTTAACCTTGTCCCCACCCGCGTCGGTCAGAGGAAAGGGCGGCGTGTCGGAGATATTGTGGATCACGAGCGCGGTGGCGGCGACCTCGATGGCGCCGGTCGGCAGGGAGACATTGGTCGTGCCCTCAGGGCGGGCGACAACCACGCCGCTGATGGCGATGACCGACTCGGGCTTCACCGTGGCCGCCTGAGCGGCGAGCTCGGCGTGATCCTGCGGGTCGAACTTCACTTGGGTGATGCCCTTGCGGTCACGCAGGTCGATGAAGAGGATGCCGCCGTGGTCGCGGATGGAATCGACCCAACCGACGAGCGAGACGGTGGCGCCAAGATCGGCGGCGGTGAGCTGGGCGCAGTGGTGCGTATTCGTCATGAGCAGGAGGGGGGCAGGAAAATTAGCCTCCCAGCAAAACAAAGCCGCGCCCACCGCGTCAACCGCGCAGCTTTCCCTACCCCTAAGGCCGCACCGACTCGACAAAAACGCAGCGCCCCCCGCGCACCGCAATGATGGCAGCCGCCTTTTGCGCGTCGCGGTTTTGATCGAAACCAGTTCGCCCCGTCACGCCCGCAAAATCGCGGGTAGCGGCCAAGGCCTGCTTGAGCGCGACCCGTTCTACCGAGCCAGCACGGGAGGCGGCATCGGCGATGAGGCCAACCGCGTCGTAGGTTAGCGCGCCCAAGCCGACTGGCGCGCTCCCGTAGCGGGCCGTGTAGCTAGCCACAAACCGGCGCGATACAGGGTCCGCGCTCTCAGCGGAGTAGTGCGTGGAATATACCGCACCCTCCAGGGCTTCACCGCCGATTTCCAACAACTGCGGCGCCTCGAAGCCATCCCCGCCAAGCAGGGTGGCGGTGAGTCCGAGCTCACGTGCCTGCCGGGCGGACAAGCCGGCTTCGACGTAATAGCTCGGCAAGAAAATCGCCTCGGCATGAGTGGCGCGGATAGCAGTGAGCTGGGCGCGGAAATCCTTGTCGCCGCCGGCGTATTTTTGGGACGCGACGACCTCGCCGCCAAGGGCCGTAAAGGTTTTAGCAAATACGTCCGCCAGGCCCACCGAGTAGCTAGCGCTAGAATCCACGAGCAAAGCAGCACGATGTAGACCGAGGTTTTTCCAGGCATAAGTCGCAAGCACGGCACCCTGAAATGGGTCAGCGAAACACACGCGGAAAATACAGTCACCTACGGCAGTCACTCGGGGATTGGTCGAGGCAGGCGTGACCAGCGGCACTCCGGCGGCCTGGGCGAGGGGCGCAGCCTCCAGAGTGCGGGACGAAGCGCATTCACCAACCAAGGCAACGACCTTGTCGCGGCCCAGCAGTTTTTTCGCGGCGGTGGCCGACTCGCCGGGCAGCGAGCGGTTGTCTTCAACTACCAGTTCGACCGGTCGCCCAAGGATTCCGCCACTCGCGTTGAGGTCAGCGACAGCCAGCCGGGCGCCGCGGAGTGCGGCCTCACCGAAGGAGGCGTCGCGACCAGTTAGCGACATGAAAAACCCGATTTTAACCGGATCGCCCGTCGGAGCGGCCACTACGCGGGCCAAGGGTAAGAGCGCGAGGCCTAGGGCGAAGAAACGGAAAAGACGGAGCACGGCAGGCATACCCCGAACCCAACTCACCCCCGCCGTCGAGGCAAGCGGGCCGTTAAAAGCGCCGGCCCCGCGCTCGCCGCTCACTTATGATCCCAAGGGAAACTCGCCACCACCCGCGGCGCCTTCCAGACCTCAAAGACATCGAACATCTTACCGGGGTTCAAAATCCCCTTCGGATCGAGCGCTTGCTTCACCGCCCGCATCGCGCCGATCGCCGCCGCCGAGTGCTGGAGTCGCAAAAACGGCGTCTTCGCCAGACCGATTCCGTGCTCGCCCGAGATCGCCCCGCCCAACGCGACGACCTTTTTCATCAACGCCAGCACCGCCTTCTCCGCCGCCCGGCACTCGGCCGGCACCGCCTTGTGATACATGATGTTCACGTGGAGATTCCCGTCCGCCAGATGCCCAAAGGTCGGGATGGCCAGCCCAGACGACGCGCGCAATTGCTCCAACCAAATGGCGAACTCCTCATAGGCAACGAGCGGCACAGTGATATCCTCGTTCAGCTTGGCATCGCCCATTTGAAACATCGCCCCAGAGCACTTACGCCGCACCGCCCAAAGCGCCTCCGCCTCCGCGCGGTTTTTCGCCGCCCGATACCCAGTTGCATGCTCCGACGCCCAAGCCAAAACCGCCTTCTTGGCGTCACGCAACTCCGCCGCCGAACCCGCCAACTCCAGCAAGATCACCGGCCGCCCCGGCTGGCCGGGAAAGATCGTGGTTTTCATCGCCGCCTCCGCACAGGTCACCGACGCGCGATCGAGAAATTCACAGATCGCCGGTTGCACCCTTGCCGCGAAAAGCGCCCGAGCCGCTCGGAAAGCCGACACCTCATCAGCAAAACTGGTCAATAGCGTCCACCGCGCCGCCGGAGCCGGGATGAGACGCAGCACCGCGTCTGTGACCACCCCAAGCATGCCCTCGCTCCCGATCCACAGGTCGCGGAGATTAAGGCCCGCCGCGAATTTCCGCGTCGCCGTGCCCCACTCTACAAACTCGCCGGTCGGCAAAAACCCTTTCAACGCCACTACAAAGTCGCGCGTTACCCCATATTTGCCTCCATGCATGCCACCGGCGTTGCAGGCGATGTTGCCGCCAATAGTGCAATACTGCTTGGAGGAGGGATCAGGCGGATAAAACCAGCCCGCCGCCGCTGCCGCATCCTGAACCGCACCGACATTCGCCCCTGCCTGCACATGGGCAAACCCCGCCTCCGCATCGATCCGAATGGTATTTAGTCCCATCAAATCGAGCACCCAGCCTCCTTGCAACGGCACCGCCGAACCCATCAAGGTCGTCCCCCGCCCGCGCGGAGTCACCGGCACGCCGTGGAGGTTGGCCAGCTTGAGCACCACTCCGATTTGCTCACGCTTCGTCGGGCGAATGACCGCCGCCGGTCGCACCGCAATGCGGCTGGAATCAAAGGAGGCCTCCTTCAAAGCAACCTCATCGCTGCGAACCACCCCCCCCAAGCGCCTGCGCAAGGTCCGAGTGGCAGTAACAAAGGCAACTTTATCCACATCCGATGTAGCCATATACCCGCACCAATCCTTGATGAAGACCCCGAGCGCAACGCCCAAGCCGCCTGCAAACCTTTTCATAAGCTCTTCTCTCGTTCTAACTAGATTAAATGCTCCAAGGTTACATTCCTTTAAAATAACGTCCTAAGCCGATTTTCTCATGACCCGCGTCCTTCTTACCACCACCTCCTTCCAAGACACGCCCGGCATCCATCACAAGATGCTCGACACCGCCGGCTTTGAAATCGTGCGCGAGCGCGGCCCGCTCCCCGAGTCCCGGATGCTGGAACTGGCTGGACAATTCGACGCCTACCTCTGCGGCGACGACGCCATGACCCGAGCGGTTATGCAGAAATCCCTGCCCCGCCTCAAGGTCATCAGCAAATACGGCATCGGCTTGGACAAGATCGACCTCGCCGCCGCCAAGGATCTCTCCCTACCCGTCCTTTTTACCCCCGGCGTCAACCACACCACTGTCGCCGAGCACACCTTCGCTCTGCTCCTCGCCACCGTGCGCAACCTTGTGGTCGAGGCCAACCACGTCGCCGCCGGACGCTGGACCCGCATCACCGGCAACGAGGTCTGCGGTAAAACCCTCGCTCTAATCGGCCTCGGACGTATCGCCAAGGAGGTGGCCATCCGTGCCCGCGCCTTCGGCCTGCGCGTCGTTGTGTTCGCTAACCACTGGGACGAGGATTTCGCCCGCTGGCACGGCCTCGAACGCGCCGAAAGTTTGGACCAAGCCCTTCGAATCGCCGATTTTGTTTCTCTACACACCAAGTTGACCGCCGAGACCAAGGGCCTGCTAGACGCCCGCCGCCTCGCCCTGCTC
>RGVP01000004.1 GCA_010027235.1 bacterium | reverse complement strand
CCACCGCTCACGAACCGCTTTGCTTCGGCCCCGGCTATTTTAATCCCAACCAGCCCCGCCTCTCCCCTGGCCCCGCCCTAGTATGACGGCACAGGCCACCGCGCAGCGCGTGCAAACGCCCGCCGATTTAATCCTCCTCGATATTGAGGGCACCGTCTCGCCCCTCGCCTACGTCCACACGAAGATGTTCCCCTACGCCCGTGCGCGGATGGGAGACTTTCTCGTCAGCAATCTGAGCCGGACCGAAGTCGCCGCCGCGCTCACGCAAGTCGCCACCGAAGCCACGGGCACCGGCTTAGTCCTCCCGCCGCCCAGCGCTGCAAACCTGCCCGTCATCATCGCCCATCTGAACGAGTTGATGGACCACGACATAAAGGCGACCGGCCTGAAACAACTTCAAGGCCTCATTTGGGAAGGCGGCTTCCGCTCCGGAGAACTCCGCGCTGACCTATTCCCCGACGTCGCTCCCGCCCTTCGGGCCTGGCACGCCGCCGGCGTCGAACTGCGAGTCTACTCGTCGGGCAGTAACCACGCACAAAAACTATTCTTTGCCCACACCGTCGACGGCGATCTCACCCCGCTCCTTGCCGGCCACCACGATACCACCGTAGGTCCGAAAAAAGCCGCCGCCAGCTACTCCGCCATCGCCGCCGCGAGCGGTCGCGCGCCCGAAGCGATTTTGTTCCTAAGCGATATCGTCGCCGAGCTCGACGCCGCCCGCGCCGCCGGCTTGCGCACCGCCCTCGCCCTTCGCCCCAATAATCCCCCCGCCCCGGCGCACGACCATCCGGTTTTTTCCTCCCTGCTCGAACTCACCCCATGAACGTCGAAGGCCGCCCTCGCCATACCATCGAGCCCCTGCCCGGTCGCCGCGCCGTGCAAATCCTCGACCAGACCCTCCTGCCACACGAAATCGTCTGGCGGGAACTCACGACCACCGCTGAGGCCGCCCACGCCATCCGCGTCATGCAGGTGCGCGGCGCACCCTTGATCGGCGCCACCGCCGCCCACGGCCTCGCCTTCGCCCTCACCACCGATCCATCCGACGCCGCCCTCGCTGCGGCCCATGCTGAGTTACTCGCCACCCGCCCCACCGCCGTGAACCTGCGCTGGGCACTAGACCGCGTGCACACTCGCGTAGCCACTCTTTCACCCGCCGCCCGCGCAGACGCGGCTTGGGCAGAGGCTAGCCAAATCTGTGCGGATGACGTCGCCACCAACGCCGCCATCGGCCGCCACGGGCTTGAGCTTTTCCGCTCCGTCTTCGCCGCCAAACCCGCCGCCGCGCGGCCAGTCTTAAACGTCCTCACCCACTGCAATGCCGGCTGGCTCGGCTGCGTGGACTGGGGCACCGCCCTCGCCCCGGTCTACCAAGCGCACGACGCCGGTCTGCCCGTGCACGTTTGGGTGAGCGAAACGCGGCCGCGCAACCAGGGCGCATCCCTCACCGCTTGGGAACTTACCCAACACGGTGTGCCCCACACCCTAGTCGTGGACAACGCCGCCGGCCACCTGCTCCAGCGCGGCTTGGTCGATCTCTGCATAGTCGGGGCCGACCGCGTCGCGGCCAACGGCGACGTCGCCAACAAAATCGGCACCTACCTCAAGGCCCTCGCCGCCCGCGCCCACGGCGTGCCCTTTTACGTCGCGCTGCCGCTGAGCACCTTCGACCCGACCACCGCCGACGGCGTGCGCGACATCCCTATCGAGCAGCGCTCCGCCCGCGAAGTCACCCACGCCGTCGGTCGAGGAGCAGACGGCGCAAGCGCCGAGGTATTGCTAACCACCCCAACCACACCTGCCCGCAACGACGCCTTCGACGTCACCCCCGCCGCGCTGGTCACCGCCCTTATCACCGAGCGCGGCGCCTGCCCCGCCACACCCGAGGGATTAGCCCGCCTAGCTATCGGTATCTAGTAAAAAACGCCGAACGAATACCGAAGAAGCCGAACCCGAAATACCATGAAGTTGTCCATTATACTTCTCGCGCTGTTGAATCTGATCGGCTCGGTCCAAGCGCAAGAGGCCAATTTCCCCGCGACCTTGAGTCCCGCACCTCAGGCGCTGAATAATCTCGTTTCCGGGACGCGGCCAACACCGGACCATGAATCCGCCGTGATCCCCGTGCCAAAGGAAAAGCCAGGCTGGATGGCTAGGCATTTGTCGATAAATCAGCGGGCCGCCCAAGGGAATGTGGACCTCATCTATCTAGGAGACTCGATCGTCCAGTATTTCAACGCCAAAGGGAAAAAGGTCTGGGACCACTACTATGCCCCCAGAAACGCCCTGAACCTCGGAATCAGTGGCGACCGCACGCAACACGCTCTCTGGCGTCTGGATCACGGCAACATCGACGGCATCTCCCCCAAGCTGGCGATCGTGATGATCGGCCAAAACAACGGAGGGCATAATACGCCCAAGGAAATCTCGGATGGTGTCACCCTAGTCGTCGAAACAATCAGGAAAAAACTCCCCGATACCAAGATCCTGCTGCTGGCCATATTCTACAGACGCGAAAAACCGACCGAAGAACGCCTAGTCTTTGACGAAGCCAACGCGACCATCGCAAAACTCGAGGACCACAGGAAAATATTCTACATGAACCTCAACCGCATTTTCCTCCTTCCAGATGGGAATATTTCCAAGGAATTAATGCCCGACTACGAACATCCCAGCCCACTTGGTCACCGTGTCTGGGCGGAGGCAATCGAGGGAAAAGTAGCCGAACTGATGGGGGATCAACCAATGCCACCCATGCCCCCACTGGCCGAAGTGCCCCCGCCCGCCGCGCCACCACCAAGCCCAACGCCGGAAAAAAATAATTAGTCCGAGCGAGAAATGCTAGAGCAGTCAGCTCAACGAAAGGCGGTCATGCCCTCGCCGGTTTACCGATGGCGTGAAAACTTATGGCCTCCTCAGGACCTCGGACGGACGCACGTCTGCTTCCCTTTCAGTATGCCTGCAGTTTTTGTTTAAAATTCAGTAAATCGAGAAGCCGTGAACAAGTTTCGGAATCGTCACGATGACGCGACCGATTCGTCATGAAAATGTAACTTAGTTCGAGTATAGTAGCTATGGTCGCGTTGATCCAAAACTTGAACAAAGGCACGGCGTGACTCCACCAATACTATCCACATGTCCATGAAAAGCTACCGCCTCCTCGCGTCCGCGATCACCGCCACGGTCCTTGGCTCCTCGCTTCACGCTAGCATCGCTCTCGTTGCCACCGCATCCCTCTCCGGCACAGCCTCCGATCTATCTGGGCTGACCGGGAACCTAGAAAATGGCGTCGCAGCCAACCTGCTCGGCGGCATGGGCTCCGGTCTCGCTTGGGCCGGTGGTAATACCTTCCTTGCCCTTCCGGACCGCGGCCCCAACGCCACGACATGGAAATCCAGCGTAGATGATACCACATCCTACATCCCCCGCTTCAACACTGTGACCCTCGACCTGAGCTACACTAACGGCAGCTATTCGCTCACCCCTACACTCACCGGCACCACCCTGCTTTATAGCACCACCGCGCTCAACTACGCCTCGGCCAGCTCCACCAATGGAAACATCGCCGGCGACGCACTTCTCAATAACGCGGCGGGCAAATACTACTTTTCCGGTCGTTCCGATAATTACTCAACCGGCAATTCGCTAAACTCCAACAACGCCCGCCTTGATCCCGAGGGTATCCGGGTTTCCAAAGACGGAACCAAGGTTTATGTTTCCGACGAATATGGCCCCTACGTATACGAGTTTGACCGTTCCACCGGCGCCCGCACCCACACTTTCAACCTGCCGACCAATTTGGCGGTCACCAATCTTAGCCCGTTAAGCAACACCGAGATCAGTAACAACACCGTGGGGCGCATCGCCAACAAAGGCATGGAAGGCCTAGCGATCACCCCGGATGGAACTAAGCTCTACGGCTTCATGCAGAGCCCCCTCGAGCAAGACAGCACGGGTGGCGCCGGCAAGGGTAGCATCAACCGCGTGGTGACCATCGACATTGCGACCGGCGCAACGACCGAGTTAGCTTATAACAACAAAGTCGGCACCAAGACTTATAACAGTAGCGAAATGCTCGCCATCAACGACCACCAGTTCCTGGTGCTCGAGCGCGACGGCAGCGGCTTAGGCAACGGCGACTCCACCGCCTTTAAGAGTATCTACATGGTCGATTATTCCAGTGCTTCCGACATCACCTCGCTAAGCGGAGAGACAACCATCGCTACCTATGCTCCCAGCAAATCTCTCTTCCTCGACCTGAAGTCAGTGCTGAACAGCAATGGCATCACTGATGCCAACATCCCTGCCAAGCTAGAAGGCATGGCTTTCGGCAGCGATATCGAAGTAAACGGCACTACCTTCCACACCCTGCTAGTCGCTAACGACAACGACTTCGTGCAAGGAGTCGCTGGCGACAACAAATGGTTCGCCTTCACCTTCACCAACGCCGACTTGACCACTCTCGGCGTCACCGGTGGCTTTACCAACCAGCAATTCACCTCCGGCGCGATTCCCGAACCTTCCAGCTATGCTGCTATCGTAGGCGCACTAGGCCTCGGTCTAGCCGCCTACCGCCGCCGTCGCTCGGCCTGCTAACAAACACCGTCAAGTCGTTACACCTCAAGCGGCCCCGCTACCGGGCCGCTTTTTTGTGCTCACCCGGCAGGCAATAATCCAACCCAAAGACGTCGTGCCTAAACCATGGCTCTGCTAGTTTGGACCGCACGACTACGGTTTATCCGCACCGGGAAGCGTTCGTCCACCCGGCAGCACCAGACTCAGCACGAGAGCGGTGATACCCCCGGCAGCAATGCCGGATTCGAGGAACGCCTTAACCCATTCAGGCAAGGTGCCCAGCCAGCTTGGCTGGGAAGGCGCACCGAGACCGATGGCGAGCGAGAGCGCCACGATTAAGGCCTCACGTTGCGAAATTCCCCGGCTCGCGATCAGGCGCAGTCCAGAGACCGCCACGAGTCCGAATAACATCAAAGCCAGCGCGCCCAAAACCGCCGGCGGCATCGCCGTAACCCAACGACCGACCGCCGGGAAAAGCCCCAGTAATGCCAGCATCACCGCCATTAAGGGGCCTATGCGCCGACTGGCCACGCCGGTAATTTGGATCACACCATTATTTTGTGCGTAGGTGGTGCTGGGGAAGCCGCCGACCAATGCCGAGGTGAGACTAGTCAACCCATCCGCCAGCACCCCGCCGCGCAAACGCATCCAATGCGCCGAACCGTCGGTCGGAAGAGCGGAAAGTTCCGCCGTGGCAGTCATGTCTCCCATCGCCTCAAGCACCGATACGAGATAGATAAACGCGAAAGGCAGCACCAGCGCCCAACTGAAGGAGAATCCATGCGGCAACCAGCGCGGCAGCGTTACCCAGCTGCCATCACCCGCTTCCGGTGCGTGCAACCAACCACCCGCGGCGCACACCAAGTATCCCGCCGCCACGCCGAACAAGACCGACGCCAAACGTGTCCAACGCCGCCCGGCAGCTTGCGCGCCCAGCACCACCGCGATGACGATGCCTGCGACGAGCGCTCCCGCCCACGAAGGCGCACCAATGGCTGCCGGAGTTACGATGCCATACATGGCCGACGGGATCAACGAGAGCCCGATAAGCAAGACGACCACTCCAGATACGAGCGGGGTAAACACTTTCCGCAGTTTCGGCAAAAACGGTGCGAGCACTAATTGCACCGGGGCGGTCACCAGTGACATGCCCAGCATTAACGCCAGTCCACCCATTTGACCGGCGAGAATAAGCGGCTGCAGAAACGAAAAACTCGTTCCCGTCACACTCAACAAACCCGACCCGACCGGCCCCAGCCTCAACGTTTGCAACAAAGTGCCGAGCGCCGAAGCCAGCAAAGCCATGCTGACGAGGTAGGCGGTGTCAGCCGCCGGCCATTTTAGGATGCCCGCCAAGATAAGGGGCGGGGTGATCGTGCCCACCACCATCGCCGCAACCTGCTGCGCGCTGACGAGGAGGGCAGGGCCGATTGGAACGCGTTCTTCCAAACCGTAAACGAGAGGAGAAGACGTCGATCGATCAGGAGAAACTGGTTTTTCCACAGGGAAAAAGTTAGCATGCCTTGCGCCAGAGCAAGCGGGACTGGCACCGTGTTTGCTGGATTTTTGACCGCACCTGAGGCCGCCTATCTACCATCCACACCACTTTTTACGCGCAAATGCATTTACCTGAACACCTCGACCACCTTTACACGCCCGCTCAAATCGAGGCTCGGCTTAGCGAACTCGCCACCAGTCTCGATGCCTGGGCGGTCGAAGCCAAGGACGAGACGGGCCGTCTCTTGCTCGCCGTATGCCTGCTAAGAGGCGGGGTCTTCTTTTTTTCCGATCTACTCCTGCACTTGAGGCAATCGGTGGAACCCGGCTTCTGCCGTGCCTGGAGCTACGCCAAGGGAAGCAACGGACAACCCGAGGAAACCGTGCGGATGGACTGGCAGGGACTCGCAGTGCGGGATCGCCATGTGGTCTTGATCGACAATATCTGCGACAGCGGCCGCACCCTAGCCGCTGCATCCGCGCAACTCGAGTCGTGGGGCGCGCGTAAAGTCCGCACCGCCGTGATCGTGCATCGCCAGCGCGCGGATTCCCACCACACGCCTACGCTCACCGGATTTGTTTACCCGGGTGGAGAGTGGCTGGTCGGCTACGGCCTGCGAGATCGGGATGCGGATTTGATGAATACTCGCGCGATTTTTACTCTGCGCGGCAGCGGTGCGGCCTGAACCTCGGTTAAGCTAGGTCAAACAACAGTGCCTCGCACGCCGCAGTAGCCGTCAACGTGAGTAAACCGGCCGTCTCGGTGCTAGCCCCGTCGCCCGACTGGAGTGCCACGCCATTGAACTCGAGTGCGCCATCGGCGATTTGCAGCCAGATGCCATGACCGGACGGCAAGGTGTGAGTCACCGATTCACCTGGTTGCAGGCGCACGCGGTAAACGTCGGCATCTTGATTAATGATCGCCGAGCCTTCCCGGCCGTCGGGCGAAATCACCAGCACCTTCCGCGCGAAAACGTGCTCGGGCGAGGGTTCCCACTCAGTGTAGCGGGGCGCTAGGCCGCGGGTCCGAGGCAGGATCCAGATTTGCAAAAAGTGCAGCGGAGCCGAGTCGGAGGGATTGAATTCGCTATGCGTCACTCCGCGGCCCGCGCTCATGAGCTGGATGCGGCCGGGAGTAAGCACGCGACCATTGCCGAGACTGTCCTTATGCTCGATGGCACCTTCAAGCACGTAGCTGAAAATCTCCATATCGCGGTGCGGATGCGCTCCGAAACCACGACCGGGCGCGACCCGGTCATCATTAAGGACACGCAAGGTGCGAAAGCCCATGTGCGCGGGATCCTGATAATCGGCGAACGAGAAGGAATGCCGCGAATCCAGCCACCCGTGATCCGCATGCCCGCGCGCAGCGGCAGGCCGAAGAGTAATGGCGTTGACCGAGACACTAGGGAGATCGTTATGCGGGTTTTTCACCCAACCAGAAAGAAGGAAAACCCAGACTAGGCCAACATTGGACGAAGCCCAAGGTAACTGCGGAGAAATGCTCAAAATACCACTAGTGGCACGCAGCGCACCAACGGTCAGGGCCGATCTATCGTGCGAACAAGCCGCCTTATCCCAATCGACGCTTCTTTGGTTTCGGCATCTGTTTGCAGACGCGGCCCACTTGCCGATCACTACGGTCGCTTGCGTGCTATCCGCCATCGTCCGCATCCAGTCCCTCGTTTCCAAGGGCTTCCCTTTCAAGCTGCACTCCCCATCTTAATCTTTCCCACCATCTCACCTCCATGAGCCTCCCCATCAAGCCCGCCAAATCCACCGTCTTCGATCAGATCTCGCTCGGCGAGGTCATGCTCCGCCTCGATCCGGGCGAGGGCCGCATTCGCACCGCCCGCTCGTTCGCGGCTTGGGAAGGCGGCGGCGAATACAACACCTCCCGCGGCCTCCGCAAATGCTTCGGCCTTAAAACTGCCGTCGCCACCTCTTTCGTAGACAACGAGATCGGGCATCTAATTGAAGACTTCATCATGCAAGGCGGCGTCGCCACCGACTTCATCCAGTGGCGCGAGGACGACGGCATCGGTCGCAACGTGCGCAACGGCCTGAACTTCACCGAGCGTGGCTTCGGCATTCGTGGCGCCGTAGGCAATCCCGACCGCGGCAACACCGCCGCTTCCCAGATCAAACCCGGTGATTTTAACTGGGACCATATCTTTGGCGAACTCGGGGCGCGCTGGTTCCATACCGGTGGGATCTTCGCCGCCCTTTCCGCCTCCACCGCCCAGGCCACCATCGAGGCCGTGCAGGCCGCCAAGAAGCATGGCGTGATCGTTTCCTACGACCTCAACTATCGCCCCTCCCTCTGGAAGACCATCGGCGGCTTGAAGAAGGCCCAAGAGGTCAACCGCGAGATCGCTAAATACGTCGACGTGATGATCGGCAACGAGGAGGACTTCACCGCCTCCCTCGGCTTTGCCGTCAAGGGCGCAGAAGACCTGAAGCACATCGAGACCGACGCCTTCAAGGCCATGATCGAGACCGCGGTGAAGGAGTTCCCTAATTTCAAGGTCGCCGCCACCACCCTCCGCCACGTCCACACCGCGACCGTCAACGACTGGTCCGCCATAATCTGGCACGACGGTCAGTTCTACGAGAGCAAGCAGTATCCCCGCCTCGAAATTCTCGACCGCGTCGGCGGCGGCGACAGCTTCGCATCAGGCCTGCAATTCGGCTTCCTCGAGTTCAACGACCCGAAAAAGGCCGTTGAATACGGTGCCGCCCACGGCGCTCTCGCCTCGACCACGCCTGGCGATACCTCCATGGCGACCCGCAAGGAAGTCGAGAAGACCATCGGCGGCGGCGGCGCCCGCGTGGTGCGCTGAGCGCAGGGAGTTCCAACCCCCATTAAGGCCGGCGCGCCCATCGGCGACGCCGGCCTATTTTTACCGCGACCAAGCCGTGAGGCTCAGCCCAAGACCACATGGTGGTCGGCGGTATTGCGAATATCCTCTTGAGAGAGAGGTATATACTTTGGACTCGGGATAGCTGATACGATCGACCTTGTCCGTAGGGATGAGCACTTCTTTGCCCGCATACCAATGCCCGGTCTCGACCACTAGGTCTCGCACCGACCAACTACGGTCGTTCACCTTAAAGTCCGTGACGTGTCCGGCGTCACCGCTCGAAGTCTCGACGTGGTAACCAGTGACCGCGACGGCGCTGCGCAAATTAGGATCTTCACGATGCACGTAATCCATGCGCGCGCCAAAGGTGTTCGCCGCTGGCAGCAGCACCGGGTATCCACCCATGCCCCATAGCCCGCCGCCGGACCAGTAGCCAGGCCACCCATAGTAGGAGTAATAGTCCTGCTCGTATTGGCGGGAAACCGGCTTGTGGGTGTCGATCGAGGGAGCGTGCTCAATTTGCGCATTGGTTAATTTAACCGAGAGCGTGCGGCTATCCGCATCGAGATGCCCGAAAGCGTAGGGCGCGATCAGCACCAGACGCCCAGTTAACCACGAACCGGTATCGACCACCAGATAACGCACGGCCCAAGAATAATCATCAAAGTAGAAATCTTTGATGTGTCCGATCTCACCATTGGTAGCCGCGAGTTTGTAACCATAAAGTGCTTTGAGATTATGTAGCATCGGAGTGGGTAGGTTGGCGAGTTCAGCGCTTGGCGCGCAGGGCGGTAGACCGGACCGGCGCGGCCACGCACGGCAGGCTCGGCGCGGTCGAAGCAGTCGCAACTGCGGCGAGCGCGGAGGGGGAAGCGGCGTAGCCGTTTATAGCCATGTGGCGGTGCAGGCGCTCGCCGGACTCTTGGGTGGGGATGCGGGCGCGCAGGCAGGCGGAGGCCTCAAGCCAGTTCTCAAGATCGCGGCCCGGGACGCGATTACTTTGCTCGTAAAGGTGTTAGGCGTAGTCACGAACCAGTTCTTCGCAGGGACTGGAATCAGCACAATCAGCAGCGGAGGAGGAGGCGGTTTTCATAGGATTAAGGAGGTGGCACGCGGGCATCGCGTGCCACCTCCGATAGCCTACTCCTAAACTCCTCACGGGGACATGGGGTCTAGACCCACCCACCCGAGAGCCGCGCCCCCGCTCAGCGCAAACCGCAAGCTCGTCGAGCGCGCGCTAGCACGACCTCGGCCACCGCGCGTGCACGAGTCGCGCCTTCGCGCAGCACGCCCTCGACATGCACTGGATCCGCGGCCAACGCGGCGCGGCATGCCCGGGCTCCCTCAAAGTGAGTCCAGACCTGCTCAAAAAGGATTTTCTTGAGGTCGCCGTAGCCAAGACCACCAGCGCGCAAGCGCTCCTCGGTCTCGAGCGCAAAAGCGGGAGCGGCGACCACCTTGAGCAAACGGATGGCAAGGTTCTGATCGGCGTCGGGCTTGGGCTCGCTGGGGGCGCGCGAATCCATCGGGATACCCATGATCTTTTTGCGCGTAGCCTTCTCATCGCCGAAGAGATCAAGGGTGTTGCCGTAGCTCTTGCTCATCTTTTGCCCGTCAAGGCCGGGGACGACGGCGGATTCATCGCGAATTACGCTCTCTGGCACTACGAAGGTTTCACCGTAGGCCAGGTTAAACTTGATCGCCATATCGCGCGTCATCTCGACGTGCTGCTTCTGATCTCGGCCGACCGGCACATGGGAGGTATCATAGAGCAGGATATCGGCGGCCATGAGCACCGGATAAGTGAAGAGCCCGACGTTAGCGGCAAGGCCGCGGGCGGTCTTGTCCTTGTAGCTGTGGGCGCGTTCCAGCAGCCCCATCGGCGCCAGCGTGCCCAACATCCAAGCGAGTTCACATACCTCTGGCACGTCACTCTGGCGCCAGAGCACGCTCTTGGCCGGATCGAGCCCGCAAGCCAGCCAATCGAGCGCAACGCCGAGAGTGTAATCGCGCCGCTTTTGCGGATCGGTGAGCGACGTCATCGAGTGGTAGTCGGCAATGAAATAAAAACAGTCACCCGCGTGATCCTGGGCCGCGATCGCCGGCTGCATGGCACCGAGATAATTACCAAGATGAAGGATGCCCGAGGGCTGGATGCCAGTAAGGGTGCGCATGAGGTCAGGATGCTCCGAAACCGCGACGCGTTTCAATCCCTGCGTGGCAAATGCGAGACCGCACCGCGCTGCCGCGCGATCGTGGCAGCCGGCAGCACGCCGCTGAAAACCGTGCCTGGCGCCACCAGCGCGCGGCGTCCCAGCACGCTGCCGGGATTAAGCACGGCGTTGCAACCGACCTCGGCGCCGTCTCCAAGAATAGCCCCAAACTTACGCAAGCCCGTCTCGTAAACCCGCTCCGCGGCGCGCACCGCGACAGGCTTTTGATCCAGACGCAGGTTCGAGCAGATGGCGCCCGCCCCGAGGTGGGCGCCATTGCCAAGGATAGAGTCGCCAACGTAGGAGAAATGCGGGACCTGCACGCCGTCCATCAGAAGACAGTTTTTGAACTCGCAAGCGTTGCCCAACACCGCGCCCGCGCCTACAATAACATTTCCGCGCACGTAAGCACCCGGCCGGATTTCTGTGCCCGATCCGATCCAACAAGGCCCGATCAGTGTGCAGTAAGCCGGAAGCCTCACGTCTTCCGCGAGGTGCACCTCGCCCTCGATCCGCACTCCGGCCGGCAACCCGCCAGACAACCCAGCCTTGGGCAGGCTAGCCAAGGCGACCGGGATAGCCTTCAGCCAGGCCCAAGGCTCCGACGCCGGATCAAAAAAATCAACAAAGGCCGCCAGCGAAACAGGCAGGGCGAAATAATCGGAAGCCGTCATATGCATAAGGGCAGATGAACCGAGCCGTGCGAGGATTCCACCGCGAAAATCAGCCAGTCGTGTTTCCCGATCTCTCAGCCGCCGCCCGCGCGGCGTGAGCCCGCGCAACCACCACATATTTTTCCGCCAGTCGCCGCCCCGCCCCGACCTCCTCCGGCCGCAGCGCACGCATGACCTTAGCCGGTCGGCCCATGACCATAGAACCCGGAGGACAAACAAAGCCCATCGTAACCAGCGAGCCCGCTCCGACGATGCTGTCCGCCCCTATCCTAGCTCCATCGAGCACGATGGCGCCCATGCCAATCAGGCAACCATCCTCAATGGTGCAACCATGCAGGGTAGCTCCATGCCCAACCGTCACCCATTTTCCGACGACCGTGCCGTGGTCATCCGAAAGATGCACAACCACGTTGTCCTGCAGGTTACTGCCGTTTCCGATTACGATGGAATGAATATCCCCGCGTAGAACTGCACCATAAAAGACGCTCGCGTCGCGCCCTACCCGCACGTCGCCGCACACGGTGGCGCCAGCGGCCACAAACGCCGCGCCCGCCAGATCAGGAACGCAACCAAGATGCCTTTGTAATCGTTCAGCCAAGTTCATACCAAAACGCTCGCGCGGCACGCTCCCTGCGACAAGCCTGCACAGCCTTCGCCCACCTACCCCAAAAAACGTTTACATGGAAATCACCCACGTCCTCCGCAGTCTGCTCGGCGTCCTAGCCATGCTCGGCCTCGCCACCTTATTTAGCACCAACCGTCGCGCCATCCCCTGGCGTGTGGTCGCCATTGGCACCGTGATGCAGATCCTCATCGCCTTGATTGTGCTAAAAATAGACTTCGTGCGCGGAATTTTTGACACCGTCGGTGGCTTTTTCGTGCGCCTGCTCGACTTCACCGGTGAAGGCAGCCGCCTAGTCTTCGGCTGGCTTATGAACGTCCCCAGCGGTGGCACTGGCATCGTCGTAGCCGCACAGGACGGGCGCAGCTTCGCCACCCACGCGCCGATCTTTGCCATCACCATACTGCCTAGCATCATTTTCTTTTCCGCCCTCACCACCCTGCTCTACCGCCTCGGCTGGCTCCAAGTCGTGGTCAAGGTCTTCGCCTGGGTCATGTCGAAAACGCTCCGGCTTTCCGGCGCCGAAACCCTCAGCACATCGGCTAATATCTTCCTAGGCCAGACCGAGGCGCCCCTATTGATCAAACCTTACTTGGAAAAAATGACGCGCTCCGAGCTGCTCGCAATTATGGTAGGAGGCATGGCCACCATCGCCGGCGGCGTCATGGCGGTCTACATCGTCCTTCTCGGCGGCGACGATGCAGCCGAGCGGGTGCGCTGGGCCACCCACCTACTCACCGCCTCCATCATCGCCGCCCCCGCCACGCTGGTGATCTCAAAGATCCTTTTACCCCAGACTGAGCCGGTAGACGAAGCCATGCACCTGAATGCCGAACGCCCCGGCGCGAACCTGATCGACGCGATCTGCATAGGCACGACCGATGGTCTGAAACTCGCCGTCAACGTCGGGGGTATGCTCATCGTGTTCACTGCCCTCGTAGCCATGGCTAACTACTGCCTCGCCCAAGGCCTAGGCGGTTGGTCCGGCCTGAATGACCTCATCGCCACCAGCACCGGCGGCCAGTTTAAGGACCTGTCCCTCCAGTTTGTCTTCGGTATGATCGGCGCTCCGATCGCGTGGCTGATCGGCGTGGATAGTGAACACCTGCTCGCCGCCGGTCGACTGCTAGGCGAGAAAACCGTTCTGAACGAATTCTACGCCTATTTCAGCATGTCTCAAATGAAGATCGCTGGGCAGCTGACCGACGACCGCACCCGCATCATTCTCACCTACGCCTTATGCGGCTTTTCCAACATCGTCTCGATCGGCATCCAAGTCGGTGGCCTCGGCGCCATGGCTCCGGGTAAACGCACCGAACTCGCACTCCTCGGCTGGCGCGCGCTCCTCGGCGGAAGCCTGACTTGCTTCCTCACCGCAAGCATTGCCGGTATGCTTTTCTGACTCCTACCGGACATCAGGCCGTCCCTCACCCGAGTCATGCCGCTATCCCTTACAGTGCGTGACTACGAGAGGTGAGAAATATTAAGCCCTCCGGAAAAAACCCGCCGTAGGCTGCCGCACCCCGCGGCCGACCCGTTTGATCAATACCCACCCCGCCGGTGCCAGCTCCAGTTCGCCCGGGTATTCGAGCACCACGATGGGGTCGTCCCTCACCGCCGTCGCCTCAAGCAGGCCCGCAAAAAGCCGCGGTGCGATTTCCGGGATGATCGGATAGGGTGGATCGGCAAAAATCAGGTCCGGTCCAGCCTCTCCCGCTGCGGGCCGCCAGGCGAGGGCGTCGCCCACCACCAACCGCAGCTCGCCCGCATCCCGACGCGCACTTTTCGCCGCAGTTAGGATATTTTGCCTCAAACAGGCCGCCGCCTTGGCGTTTTGCTCGACGAAGACTCCGCCCGCCGCACCCCGGCTCCAAGCCTCCAGCCCGTAACCACCACTTCCAGCAAAGAGGTCCGCGAAGCGCGCACCGGCCAACCGCGCGCCGAGCGTAGAAAAAACCGCTTGGCGCATACCATCCGTGGCCGGCCGCACCGCATCGCCTTTGGGCACCACCAACACCGTCCCGCGAGCTGCTCCACCGCTGATTCGCATAATTTCACCCAGCCAAAACCTCGCCCCGCCCGCCGCAACCGCAAATAGAACGCGCGTCGCAATCACTGCGCGTTCGACAAAAGAATCCCGGCAGGGTCTTTATGCTTCGCGTCCATGTTATCCGCCCTCGGCCAATCCTCTCTGCGCATCGTCTCCGAAGCCGGCGACCTCGCTCGCTTCACCTTCCGCGGGTTTTACTCCGCCGTCGGCTCCCGCCGCCTCGGCCGCCGCCTCGCGCGCTCCGTTTACGAACAGGGCGTTCGCTGTCTGCCCGTCATTCTAATCGTCGGCGTCTTCACCGGTCTCGTTCTCGGCCTACAGGCCTACCATACCCTGAACCGCTTCGGCTCCTCCGGCCTACTCGGGCCCCTCGTCGCGCTGACCCTTATCCGCGAACTCGCCCCCGTCCTCGCCGCACTCATGCTGGTCGGCCAAGCTGGCTCGGCCCTTACCGCTGAAATCGGTATCCAGCGAAACTCAGAACAAATCGACGCCCTTGAAACGATGGGAATAGACCCATTCGGTTTTCTCGTCGCGCCTCGACTGCTCGCCGCCCTCATCGTGTTCCCGATCATGACCGCCTTCTTCTCGCTGGTCGGGCTGATTGGCGGTTGGCTGTCCGCCTGCATCCTGCTGCCACTGGCGGGCAACGTCTACTGGGCCTCTATCGATAACGCGGTGAAGGCAGCTGACGTCTCCGAATGCATGGTCAAAGCCTTCGTGTTCGGCGCGCTCACCATAGCCCTTTGCTGCCACAACGGCTTCAACGCCCACCGGCGCACCGGCGCCACCGGGGCCCGTGCCGTCTCCGCATCCACCACCCGCGCGGTCGTGTTCTCGAGCATAGCTGTGCTGGCCGCCGATTATTTGATCACTTCCCTGCTGGTCTGACCCGCCCCGATGACCGAATCCGCAAAAGCCCCCCTCCTCGCTACGCGCAGTCTGGTAAAACGCTTCGGCAGCCAGGTCGTGCTCGCCGACGTCACCTTGGAGGTGCCCCGTGGCCGCGTGCTTGCCATCATCGGCAAGTCCGGCACCGGCAAGTCCGTGCTTCTGAAATGCCTCGCCGGCGTGCTCGTGCCCGACGGCGGGGAGGTCTTGTTCGAGGGCCACCCGCTCGGCGCCACCGCTGTCGACACCGCACCGGGCACCGAGACTCTGGCCGCCTTTCGCCGCCGCTGCAGCTACCTTTTTCAGGGCAACGCCCTCCTCGACTCACTCACCGCCTGGGAAAACGTGGCGCTACCCCTCGAGCAAGCCACCTTGCTACCCAAGACGGAGATACATGCGCGCGTGCGCGAAGCGCTGCGCAGACTCGAATTGGAAACCGACGCCACCCGCTACCCCTCGCAGATGTCGGGCGGTATGCAGAAACGACTCGCCCTTGCCCGGGCCTTGGTCACCCGCCCGGAGATCGTGCTGTTCGATGAGCCCACCGCCGGCCTAGATCCCCTCCGACGCAACGCCGTGTTCGCCCTGATCGCCCACGCCCAGCGTGAATTCGGGTTCACCGCCGTAGTCGTGACCCACGATCTGCCCGAAGCCCTGGCCGCCTGCGATCATCTCGCTCTGCTCGACCAAGGCCGTATCCGTTTTTCCGGCACTCCAGCTGAGTTTTCCACCACGGCCGATCCAGTGGTTGCATCTTTCCGCGATAGCCCGGCCGCTCTCGCTAAAAACATCGCCGCCCTTCGCGCCGGTGCCGCCCTGTCGGCCGACCTCGGCTGATCCACCCTCCTACTCCTGTCATGCAAGCCACCCCCGTCAAATATACCCGCCTGGACCTCGCCGTCGGCACCTTTGTCCTCGCCGGCCTCGCCGCCCTCGTTTTCCTCGCCGTCAAGATTGGCGGCGGCGCCCTCGTGGCGGTCGACACCACCACCGTGCGCGCGCGCTTCACCAACCTTGGCGGCCTCGCCCCCGGCGCCAGCGTGCTCATCGCCGGCGTCGCCGTCGGCCAAGTTGAAAAAGTCGAGCTAGACGAACGTTACGCCGCCATCGCCACCCTGCGCGTGCGCCGCGACCTAAAACTCCCGGCTGATACCTTCGCTGCCATCCGCTCCAGTGGGCTGATTGGAGACAAAAATATCACGCTTAGCCCCGGCTCAGATGACAAACTTCTCCAGCCGAACGAACTCATCACCGACACGGAAAGCGCAGTCGACCTCGAGTCCCTCATCAGCCGCTTCGCCTTCGGTGGCGTAAAGGATAAAGCGGACGCGAAATAATTCACCCATAGGCGGCTAATCCGCCAAGCCGGGCGAAAGTCAGCCACGAGCTGGCCCTAGCTCGTGAATTAGCCCGCCTGCAAGGTGGCTACATAGCTGCCGATAATTTCGCAGGGGGCCGTTTGCTACAAACCCTACCTCCGGCCTGACGGACGGGCGCGGGGACTCTCAGTCACCCCGCCCAAGCTTGTAAAAGCGCGGCACGCACTACGAAGACACAGTCGCTCCCATCCTCCGTTTCAAGCCACTCGGGCGCGAGCGCCGCGAACTCGCGATTCACCGCCTTGCGCAGACCTCCAATTTCCACCGCGACCACACCATGTGGCGCCAACCGATCCTTTGCTTGGCGCAAGAGTTTACGCACGATCACGAGGCCGTCTGACCCGCCGTCGTGCGCCAGCCGCGGCTCGGCCTTGAACTCGGGTGCTTGTCGATCCACGTGTGCACTAGGCTCATAAGGCGGATTACTGATGATTAAGTCATAGCCGCCCTTGGGTGGCGGCACCGCGTCGAACACATCACTTTGGTGCAACGCCACTCGCCGACCAGCACCGTGGGCCTTGACGTTTACGGCAGCCACGGCGAGCGCAGCGGGAGAAAGATCCAGTCCATCGACCTTCGCCTCGGGAAAAGCCTCAGCCAGCAAGATAGCCAAACAGCCGGACCCGGTGCAAACATCGGCGACACGACGCACGTTCACGCTCGCCGGAAGGAGACCCGGCAGCCCCGGAATCAACTCCACAAAATAACTGCGCGGGATGATCACCCGCTCATCCACGTAAAAACGCAGGCCGCCCAGCCATGCCTCTTTCGTCAGATAGGCCGCCGGGACGCGCTTCACCGCCCGCGCGTGCAACACCTCGCGCAACGCAATGCGCTGGGCCGGCGCGAGCGACTTTTCCAAGACCTCAGGCCCGCTCTCTAGTGGCCAATCCAGAGTGCGTAAAAGGAGATAAAGCGCCTCGTCGTGGACGTTGTCGGTGATCTGCCCGAGTGCCAAACCCGCCTTAGCGTAAACCTCTTCGGCGAAGGCAAGCCAGCCCGCCAGCGTAGCCAGTTGAGAAGTCGGGGGCAGAGCCGCCAGACTGGCTGGACGTGGCGGCGCGCCGGGCGCAGCTTTGATCTTGGCTCGAGCTGCACTCATGGGGCGGGAAGACGACGGGGCAAGTGCTCGGAGCAAAAACACTGGCCGTCGGCCGTGTAGCGAAAATCTTCATCTTGGTGAGTCTCGCTGTTCTTGCCGCAGGTAACGCAGCGGTGGCGTGGACCCGCCGCCTCCGCCTCGCGACGCTCGACCACCCGCCGACGCTGCCCCTCCATGTGGCGCTTGCCGGAACGTAGGTCAGATACGATACGGGCACCGAAGAAAATCAGAAAGTTACCCGTCGAGGCCAGCACCGCGAGCCGATCCACGGTGCCACCCGTGATCAAGGTGTAGCCGTAAAAAACCCAAGTAATCAGCGCGAGCCACTTTACTCGCACCGGTAAGATAAAGAAGACGTAGAACGTAAAATTAGGGTTCAAGTAGGCGAACGCCAGAAAGACCGAACCGCTGATGAAACCGTTACCCATAACCGCCTCCGGCGCGATCCACGAAGCCCCCACCGTGAGCGCCCAACCGGTCAGCAGAAAGAGGTTCAATCGCAGAGTGCCCCACTCCTTTTCCAACGTGTCGCCGAGAAAATACACCATGTAGAGCGCGAAAGCCACTAAGGCCCAATGCGAGGCTGGGGGCATGAGCGCGAAACTGGCTAGGCGCCACCACTCTCCCTGCTCCACCAGTCCCCATGCTAAGACCAGACGCTCGAGGTTCACTACCTCGAGCATGGCGGCGATATAGAAAAAGGTCTGTCCCGCCACAATCGCGAGCAAGACATGGGGCAGTGCCAGCGGTTGAAGCCAGCGTTCGAGCTTATGAAAAGGAGACATGGACGAAATTCAGGCGGAATCTAAACCCTGCGGTCAGCGGCCTCGCCGGCCAGACTATTTGCCTGTCACCCCCGGGGCGGAGGCTCCGGCCGCCTCGGCGACCTCATCCGCCGCGAATTCAGCCCGCAATTTCTCTCGGCTTCCACGTAGCTCGGACGCATCCACCGAGTCCGCCAGTTCGCGCGCGTCGGCCGCTAGACCCTGTTTCCACAGCACCCGTGCCCGGTGCAGCCGAACCGCCTGCAGCTCGACCCGTCCCTCCAGACGATCCTCCAGAGCGGTCCATTTCGCCAGCGCCTCCTCCCAACGCGGCGTCGCGAGGCCGTAGTAGGCCTCGGCAGCGCGGTAGGCATAGTCGGTGCGGTCAGGAGCCAATTCGACGGCGCGGGCGAAAGCCGCCAGTAGGGTTTTGTCGATGGTCTCTGGCGACCAGGCCTTGGTTTTTAGGAAGACGTCGCGACCCTCGTCGAGAACGAGGCCGATCTGAAAGTGGTAAAGCGGTTCGCGCGGAGCGAGGTCGCTAGCGGCGAGAAAATAATTCAGGGCATCAATGACCCTACCTTGCTCTGCCATGAGCACACCAATCTGATTTTTGACCATCGGCAAATCAGGATCGAGACCATTGGCCTTAAGCAAAAGCGAGAGCGCTACCCGACGATCTTCAACCAGCGGATCGCAGAGAAACAAACCATAGGCCGCCCACGCCGCCGCGAAGTCGCCGTATTTATGCAGCAGGTCTTCGTAGCCCTGAACCACTTTTTGTAGGCGAGGACGCGCATCCTCCAACTCGCTGGCATCCTCTGCTTGGCGCGCTTCGGTTAAAATCACCTTTTGCCTGGCAACCAGCTCAGTAAGAGCCGACACCGCCTCCGGCGTCCCGCCCGCATCGGAAGGCGGTTGGCCTCTCACCGGATCCACGGCGGACGCAGTCGCAGAGTCAGCGCCAGCAGAAATTAAGCCCGGCAGCAGGGTGAGTAGGAACAGAACCCAAAAACGATACGACATGACGGACACGAAAATTGATTTAAAATTACTCCCAACCGGCCTTCGCCTTAGCAAGGGCGCCCCGCCAAGCCGAACTCGTCGGGCCAAGGTCAGGACCATCGGTGAGAAAAGCGAGGTGCTGTCGGATTCGGAGTGATAATTCCGGGGTGGTGCGGGTGACCAGAGCCTCGATGTAAAGGTCGGCTTGAAAACGAAGCGGGCGGTTAAGCGCCTCAGAAAGGATGTCCTCGGCCAATTCATCCGGCAGGCGCAAATCTTTAACCAAAGGAATCAGCACCTCGGCCTCATGGCCAACAGAAAGGTTGAGCGTGTGCGCGAGCGCCTCGCGGCGGTTTTCTATGGAAGCACGCGAGTCGAGCACGAGGGCTCCGAGTTTTTGGGCGATTTTGACATAGTCGTCTCCCGGCTCGGCGAGAATCTCGCCAGCCGTAGGCAATACGTTGGACAAAGGCTCTTCCAGTGCGGGTTGGTCACCGGTGGGGGCAATGGTCGCGTTCGAAGTGTGGGTGGCGGCTAGATTATCCGACGGCGACTCAGTCTCGACCGGAACCGGAGGAGGAGGAAGTGGCGGCAGAGCGGGCGGGACAGACTGGAGGGCAAGCTCGTGCACCGGGCTAGTCGCGGGGGCCGGCCTAGTGCTACGCTCCAGCCACCACCAGCCCATCGCAATCACGGCCGCCGCCAACGCGATACCCGTCCAGATTTTTTTGCTCATAGACGGATAGAGAGGGGGCGAATTGAAGGGTGCAACCCGTCTAACGACCCTGCCTAGGAGAACAGGTTCCCGCCCGCTTCGAAGCGGTGGGTTTTAACCCACCGCGAGTCTTCGGCGCGCACACCAAGCGCGATGCGGAAATCAGTCCCACCACGCAGATAGAGAAGGGCTTTTACTCGGCCGCGTCTTCGGCCGCGCCGGTCACCACCGTCCCGCCGGCAACGGAAACCTTTTCCTGGATCGCCGCCTGAACTTTAGCTGCAAGCTCGGGCTTATCCTTGAGCGCTTGTTTGGCGGCATCACGCCCTTGCCCGATCAACTCGCCCTGATAGGCGATCCAAGCACCCTTTTTATCAAGAATTTTGTGCTCGATACCGAGGTCGAGAAGCGAGCCAGTGCGGCTGATGCCTTCGTCATACATGATGTCGAACTCGCACTCGGTGAAAGGTGGGGCGATCTTATTTTTGACCACCTTGATCTTGGTGCGGTTTCCGATGATCTTGCCGTCCGGCGTCTTAAGTTGATCTTTGCGACGGATATCGATGCGAATAGAAGAGAAAAACTTCAACGCGCGGCCACCCGAGGTGGTCTCGGGGTTGCCGAACATAACGCCGATCTTTTCGCGGATCTGATTGGTGAAAATACAGATGCACTTGGTCTTGCTCACCACAGCGGTGAGACGGCGCATGGCTTGAGACATCAAGCGTGCCTGCGAGCCCATGGTCATGTCGCCCATCTGGCCCTCAAGTTCAGCCTTGGTGATGAGGGCGGCGACGGAGTCTATAATGATGACGTCGATGGCGTTGGAGCGAATGAGTGTCTCGGTGATATTGAGCGCGTCCTCGCCGGAGTCAGGCTGGGAGACGAGCAGGTCGTCGAGCTTCACACCAACTACGCGGGCATATTTCGGGTCAAGCGCGTGCTCGACATCGATAAAGGCGGCGAGGCCGCCACGGCGCTGGGCCTCGGCGATGACGCTGAGACAGAAGGTGGTTTTACCGGAGGATTCCGGCCCGTAGATCTCAATGATACGACCGCGGGGCAGGCCGCCGCCGCCGAGGCACAGATCGATCGCGAGAGAACCGGTCGAGACCGTCTCGACGGTCATCTTATGGTTGTCGCCGAGGCGCATGATCGAGCCTTCGCCGAACTGTTTGGTGATGGAGCTGACGGCCAGATCGAGCGTCTTACGATCTGAATTGGCTATCGCAGGGGCAGTGGACGCAGCGACTTTAACGGGGGCGGCTTTGGACATGACGGATACTTTTAGTGGTTTGGGTTAGGAAGCCGAGCGATCGCCCGGCTGCAATCGAGATACCAACGGGAAACAGTGCTTCCGATGCTGGCAAGTGAGAGCTCTAGAAAAGTGCTGTTCACTTGAACAGCAAGTCAAAATCCTGCGCAAATCGCCAAAAAACAAACTTAGCCCACTCGTCCTCACCGGGCAGGAGAGCGAAAACAGGGCACAATACCTAGCAAAAAAGCTACTAAGGTATTTATGATGCCTCAGCGTCGCTGACGACGCCGGTTGGCTTCCTGCCGGAGAAAGACCGGCAGCAACCTAGCTTCGATATAAGCGAAAGCCAGTGCGAGGCCCTGCTGGCGATAAACCACCCCGATCTCCGCTTCCACGCGGGTGGGCCGCGCTATGCCCGCGAGATGCTCATTGGCGGTTAGACGCAAAAACGCCTCGGTATTGATCCCACCAGTCTCACGCAATACCCGCTCGCGCGCCCACAAGGCCAACACCGCATCACCGACCCAAGCGAGTTCCTGCTCCGCTTGAAGATTGCCCGGAGGCATGACCGGAACCGGAACGACAGGCGGGGAGGCACGGGGAGATGAGGTCATGCAAAATCGACGAAAGCCGAGGCCAATTCTTCGCAAAATGCGAGCCGCGTTCATGCGAGGTAACTTGGCTAATAGAAGACCTTTTCCCGAATCCGCCTCACCATTCCACTGGCGGTAAAAAAAAAAACAACTACACCCATCCCATCTAGCTCAAGTCCACGTGTCTCAGGAACCCGCCCAAGCCTCCTCCACTCCATTCAGCTCCGCTCCTCCGTTTTCATCGCGTTCGCCTTTGCCCTTGCCGCAAAAAACGCCGTTGGGACCGAATATCGTAGCCGGGACCCTTTGCGCGTTAGTCACGCTGGCCTACGCGAGCTCATTCGCCACCCTGATCTTTGGCGGTTCCCTGGCTTCCTCCGTAAACCTTGGCGTCTGGACCGCCATCATCGGCAGCTGCGCGACGCTCCTGACCCTTTCATTCCTTAGCTCTTTCCGTTTTGCGATCGGAGGTCCGGATTCAAATCCGTCCGCGATCTTGGCGATCTCTGCTGCCGCGATCGCCAAGGATATCCTGCAGGGCCCCGCCACGCATCAAGCCGGTCTGCTACCGACGATATTCATATTTCTCTTTGGCTCGGCGATGCTCTGCGGCGTTCTGATTTATCTCTTTGGCCGATTCCGCTGGGGACGCTACGTGCGCTACATTCCTCACCCCGTGGTGGGCGGATTCTTGGCCGGCACCGGTTACCTGCTGATCGCGGGTGCCTGGAAAATGCTAGTCGGGAAAAACTTTAACCACACCACCGCTGCAGATCTTGAAGTCGTGCCTACCTTGGGCTGGGTATTCACCCTAGGCACTGGACTCGCCCTGCTCGCAGCTACCCGCGCCTCGAAACATTTTCTCGTCATCCCGGCTGTGCTGGCAGCCAGCGTGCTCGTTTTCCACGCCGTGCTGCTCGCCACCGGTTGGTCGCTGGGCGAAGCCCGGACCGCCGGCCTGCTTCTGCCACCGCTCAACACTGGCGACTGGCAAACACCTTTTAGCCAACCGCTCGGCGAGGTTCGCTGGGATCTGCTGCTCACCCATAGTAAGGACTTCGCGGCCATGACCCTGGTCGTGCTGGTCACGATTCTACTCAACGCCACGAGCCTCGACCTCGCCACTGGTCGAGAGGCGGACTTCGATCGCGAACTAAAGGCCCTCGGCGTGGCCAACATCCTCGGCGGCCTCGCTGGCGGCCTCGTGTCGGTCAACTCATTCAACCGCTCGCTACTCAACTACCGCGCTGGCGCCAACTCGCCCTGGGCGGCGCGCATTTGCGCTACGCTCGTGCTCGGCGCCGCCGTCTTCACCCCGGGTGCGGTCTCGCTGCTGCCCCGCCCCGTCCTCACCGGGCTAGTGCTCTACCTGGGCATTTCGTTGCTCGTGAACTGGCTTTGGGATGCACGCCGCGAATTGCCCGTTTCGGATTACCTCACAGTCGTGGCCATCCTTTTAATCGTGGGCACCTTCGGCATCGTGACGGGCGTAATCATGGGAGTGGTTATCGCTAGTCTGAACTTTGTCGTTACTTTCAGCCGCCAGTCCGTGGTCAAACAACGATTCACCGCAGGCACCCGCCGCTCCAATGTCGAGCGCACTGCCGCCGAACTCGCTTGGTTGACCGAGCACGGCACGCGTCTGCACGGCTTCGTTTTGCAAGGCCACATTTTCTTTGGCACCGCCAGTAGTCTACTGGAAGAGATTCGCGCCGTGCTCGGCCAGGGTGAAGCCCTGTTGATCGACTTTTGGATGGTATATACGATTGATGCTTCATCCGTCGTCGTTTTACGGAAACTTCTCCGCCTAGCCGGAGAACGAAACACCCAGCTAGTTTTCACCGGAATCGACGAAAAACTCCGCGCCCGCTTCTCCGCCTGCGGTCTCTCCCTAGAAAAGACCCCAGCCCGCTTGTTCGCCGATCTTGACCGCGGCCTCGAGTGGACCGAATCCCAATTACTCACGGGCTCCCAGCGCGAGATGACCCTCAGCGAGGCACTCGGCCTCGACGACCCCGTTGACGCGGAGGCGCTCTCCCGCCACTTCGACCTGCTGGAGTTGCCAGCTGGCCGCCCCCTTTTTAAACGCAACGAACCCTCCAACGCCCTATACCTGCTACTCTCAGGCCAAGTAAGCGTAAATCTCCAGCAAGCGGGGTCAGACTACACGAAGCGCCTGCGCAGCTACGGCCCCGGAACCATAGTAGGTGAAATGGGCTTCTACAGCCACGCGCCTCGCAGTGCTGACGTGGTCGCAGATATGCCGACATGCGCCGCCCGCCTCGATTTAGAACAATTGAAATCGCTCGAGCTGCACCGCCCGGATCTCGCCGCACAGCTCCATCGATTTGTGATCAATACCCTCGCCGCTCGCCTGCGCACCGCGAATCAAGAGCTAAGCCAAATGTTGTGAGCCCACACCGGCTCACGCCTCCGCAGCAGGCGGAGGGATATCGCGGGCACGCTTCAAATGCGCCCCACGTTTGAGGGGCTTAGGGGTGCCAGCATCCTCGGCGGCCGCCCGCACCCGCTTAAGCTCGTCAAATTGCTTGGGCGACATCAGCCGCCGAGGCACTCGCTTAGCCGCCTCGTCTATTAACCGGTCCCACATCTCCTCCGTAACCGGTTGGAGCGTTTCCCACGGCTCATGGTGACCCTGCTTGCGCCGCCACGTGACCTCCCCGCCGTGAAAAACGACCCACACTTGAAACTTGCCCGCCTCGGGATCGCGGAGCCACCAACCAAAATCCATTGCCATGTTGAGAAGGAGGCAAAAGCGCGGACGCCGCTCGCGCCAGCGTAAAACCAAGTGCCGCGCTCGACTGCTTTTAGCGCCACCCATTCCCACGCATATCCGCCCTCGCCAACACTACCTTGGGGCTTGCCCGCGCCCCCAGTCGCGGACGGCATGCAGGTATGAAGTGTTTTTCGCGACTGGCGCGCATCGGCATTGCAACTTTAGCCCTCGCCATATCAGGCGCGCAGCGTCTCGCGGCGGATCTGGCCGACGATATCGCGCAGGTGAGCGTGGAAGCTACCGGCGGCACCCAAGCCCACTCCGCGCTAAACTCATTTCGCGCCCAAGGCGTGACGCGCGTAGGCGAAACCGAGGTTGAGTTCATCCTTTACGCCGCGCGCCCCCGCGGCGTGCGCATCGAAACCCTAGGCGAAAAAACTTCGCTGGTCCGCGCCTACGACGGAGTCCACGCACCGTGGAAAATAGACAACCCAGCCAGGCCACCCCGCCGCCTAGGCCGCCAAGAGGAACGTGATTTCATTCTGGAGGCTGATTTCGACCAACCACTCTTTGACTATAAGGCTCGAAAAATCAGCTTGGACTACGGCGGCGAATGCCTCGTCGAGGGCCGCCCCTGCCTGAAGCTGCTCGCCACGGTGCACTTTACCGACGTCATGACCCTCTACATCGACTGCGCGTCGCACCTGCTGGTCCGACGTGATCGCGAGGAGCAGCGCGAAGGGAAAACCGTGGTTCTAGAAACGCATTACTCGGATTTCAAAAAAATCGCCGGCGTCCGTTTACCCCGTCGCATTCGCACCCTCGCCGACGGCCGCCTTTTGCACGAGACCCAGATAAAGGACTACGAGGCCAACCCGGACCTACCGGCCGATTTCTTCAGTCCGCCAAACAGTGCTTGGCCTCTCGACTAACCACGGCGGCTCCAGTCTTGCCTAGGGCACCGCGCAGACACGATTCTGGCACCATGGCCCTCTTCGGAACTTTTGCCACCGTGCGCGCACAACTCGCGCCCTCCCCCGCTTTCACGCTCGCGCTCGACTACGTCGCCCGCTGCCTGCAACCCGGCTCGCCCGAGGCCTCCCGGATTGCAGCCGTGCCTGTGGGCGACACCGTCCGTATTGAACTGGGCGCGGGCGTCTTTGCCCTCGAACAAACCTACCTTTCAAAGCCCGCCTGCGAAGGCCGCTGGGAAGCCCACGAGCGCTACATCGACGTGCAGGTCGTGGTGTCAGGCCGCGAATTGATGGGCGTAATCGACACCAGCCGCCTCGTCCTGGCCGAGGACCTGCGCGAAGCGCGCGACCTGTTGTTTTTTTGCGGCCACGAAGGCGGCTCCACCCTACGCATAGGCTCCGGAGAGGTAGCGGTATTTTTCCCTGCCGACGGCCACAAACCCTCGCTGGCCGACGGCGAGCCAGCTCTGGTGCGCAAGACCGTGGTCAAAGTGCCCGTTGCCAGCACGGTTGGCTGAGCCCCCCCTGCGTGAACTACCGCCACCAGTTCCACGCCGGAAACTTCGCGGACGTGCTCAAGCACGCCGTGCTACTACACCTACTCCGCGCGCTTCAGGCTAAGGAAAAGGGCCTGCTCTACCTCGATACCCACGCCGGCCGCGGCGGTTACGATCTATCTGCAGCCTCTATCGGCACCAAGCTCGCGCGCGCCCCCGAATGGCCCCTTGGCGTAGGCCGCCTGCTCGGCCGCTCTGATCTGCCGCCTGAATTAGCCGACTATCTGGAGGCCGTGCAGACCTTTGATCGCAGCACCCGGAGCGACAACCTGCTTGCCGGCTCCAGCGACCAGCCGCCTCGTTTTTATCCCGGCTCGCCCTGGCTCGCCGCGGCCCATCTGCGTCCGCAAGATCGCGCGATTCTCTGTGAACGCCAGCCCGACGAAGCCGCCGCCTTGGCTGGTGAGTTCACCGGACGGCGACGCATATCCGTGCAGAAGATAGATGGCTACACCGCCGTCCGCGCAACCCTGCCCCCGCCAGAACGCCGCGCCCTAGTGTTGATCGATCCCCCTTTCGAAAGCGGCGACGAGTGGAATTCCATCTTGAGTGTCATCGAAGCCGGCCTCGCCCGCCTGCCAAGCGGCACTTTCGTAGTTTGGTATCCGCTCACCGCCCGCGCTCGGGTAGATGTTTTTTACCGCCAGTTGCTTGCCTTCAGGGATTTGCCGCCCTGCTACACGGTTGAACTGCTGATCGGGGGAGAAGACGCTGGACTAAAACTCTGGGGCTGCGGCTTACTCGTCATAAACCCTCCTTGGGGTAGCGCCCGCCCCCTCGACAACCTCGCCAAGTGGCTTGCCCCTGCCCTTGCCCAAGGCCCCGGTGCCACCGGAGGAGTGCACTGGTTGGTTCCAGAACAATGAAAGGTAATGTAAATTAACATATATTGTTCGCCTACGTAGCAAAGGCTTGCTACCTGTCAGTTCAGCCTCCTTGGCTTAGTTTTTCTAAACCAATTAAAAAAATGTCCTTAACGAATACCCCCACCGTTGATTCGCCCACGCTTCGTGTGGTCCTGATCGAGGACGATCCCGTTTATCGGCATTTTGTTCGTCAGGTGTTAAAAAAAGTAGATAATGCAAAGCTGATAGCAGAATGCTCGACCGGAACCGAGGGTATCGAAATCTGCCGTCGCGAACGACCTGATGTGCTGCTGCTCGATTTGGTCCTGCCCGATCAACAAGGAGTAGACGTAGTTAAAACGATCAGGCCTGAGCTGCCAGATATCGTCGTGATGATGATAACCGCACATTCGCACAGTGATTTACCGCGCGAGCTACTCAAACTCGGCGTGCAAGGTTTTGCCGATAAAACCTCATCATCTTCCGAGCTCTCCAAAAGCATCCGGAGCGTGCTCGCCGGTGGCATCAGCTACAACAGCATCGCAGGCATCGCGCGCCTCCCGCTAGAGCCAATCATCAGCCTCCCCGGCAACACCGAGAATATCAAGCCTGAGAAACTAACCGTGCGCGAACGCGAGATCGCCACCATGGTCGCTGCGGCGATGTCCTCGAAGGAAGTCGCCGGCAAATTGGGCCTGAGCACCCGCACGGTGGAAAAACACCGCGCCAACATCTACGCCAAACTCGGCGTGCGCGATGTCGTCGGCCTCACCCGCTGGTGCATCTACCACCGTATGGCGCTTTGAAGCAAAGGCTTGGGGGCGTGCGGCTCTCACGCCTGACGCCCCCCGCCTAGCGGATCAAGCCGCCACCGGCAGGAGCATGCGCTTGGGGATGTTGAGGCTCAACATCCCATCCCCCAGCTCCGCCGTCAGTGCCCCATAATCTAGGTCACGCCCCAACCGCAGGCGCAACTCATAGTCGAGCTGGGCATGTTCGAGGTGGGCGGAGGCAAAGTTCACCCGCACCACATGACTCTTGCGGGCAATGACCACAAGGTCCGGCCCCTGCACCACGATCTCGACGCCGGGGGCCTCAACCCCGGGCAAAAAAACTGTTACCTCGATGCGCTCCGCGTGTTGCTGACAGTCGTAGTGAGGGCTACGTGTCTCGCCCACGAAGGCGGTGACGGCATGGCCCGAACGACGACTGCGATTCAGCTGGGGCGGGAGGATGGTATTCATGTCGGGAAAACGAAAAGAGGAAAAACGGGATGAAAGTTCGGGTAGAAACACAGGGGCGTCGCGGGGCGGAAGCCCCAGATCCGGAAAGTCGTCGTTCGGTGGAAGGGGCGAACCGCTCAGGGATTCGCACTCCGCTCAGACAGACCGTCTCGGGGAGGGCGGTTGGCATTGATGCCAACTCTGTCGACACCCCCGGACCGCAGCCTGGCAACCCGCGGTCTTCGCAGACGAAGCACCGAAGCAGCGGAAAATGGCGTTGGCGGAAGGTTTCATCAAAGCAACTTAGTCAAGATACACTATGCAAGGGGTGTGCCAAGTGCCCATACGATTTTTAAGGTTAAGATTTCGCGGCACCCGACACCCTGCCGTCGCCGGCACGACCAGGCTACACCCTCGCAAGCAGGTTTTTCCGCGTTGGACAAGCGAGCCCGAGTGTTGCTCGGTGTGTGTTCATGTCCGACTCCACCCCTGCCAACCCAGCCGAACCCGGCCTCGAGGTGCGCACCTTTTTCGTGCGCGGACGCAACGCCCTGGTGGCGCGCGCCAACCTCTCTGAACTTTACGTGGACTATTACCTCCACCTCGGCGCCAACGGCGTGAAACCGTCCGAGGTCCATGCCACCCTGTTTAAACGTGCCCTCGCGGCTTTCGCCCTACACTGCGCCTCCCGTCCGCGCAATGAATTGACCGCTTGGACCATCAATCTGCAGGCACCCCGCGTGAACCTGTTCCTCGCCGGCGATAATACCCTCGGCGCCGTGGTTGGCCGCATCTTCGACGAGAACGTGAAGGAGCTGCCCGAAAACCTCTTCTACGCCGACATCGTCCGCGGCCGTGAGCCGAAGCGCCGCAGCGTAGTCGCCTTCACCGAGGCAGATCCGGTCGCGGGCATGGAGATGTTTTACGCCCGTAGCGAACAGCGCCCGGTGCGGTTCTTCGACCTCGGCGACGAGGATTTCGCCCTCGTAAGCGAACACCCCGATTGTGACACCGCCTGGCTAGCCGCGCTCGACGCCGACGCCGTGCGTAAACTTGAAAAAATTGAATCGACCGCGCCACTCGAGTCCCGCGTCTGCCGCTGGCACTGCGGCTGCACCCACGACCGCATGCTCGAGGTGCTGGCCCCAGTTATGCGCCAAGATGCCGAAGGGCTTTTCGGGGAGTCAGCCGTGATCACCATCCAGTGCCCCCGCTGCGCCGCCCGACACGCGGTGACCCGCGAGGCGCTCGAGGCCTATGTGGCCGCCCATCCCTGACCTCGGCGTGGAAACGATCTGGGAAAACATCTGGCGCGGTTTGACCGAGGCCACACCGCTCGATCAGGCCAACCTCGCCCTCGGCCTCCTCGGCGTCGGGCTGATGATCCGCCGTAGTCGATGGGCGTTCCCTGTGGGGCTAGTCGCGGTAACCGTGCAAGGGCTGCTCTTCTGGCGCGCCCGCTTCTACGCCGACGCCGTCTTACAAGGCTTCTTTTTCGCCTGCCTAATCTATGGTTGGCGGCACTGGCGACGCGACTCAGAGCAAAAAAACGAACCCGTGCGCGTCACTTGGCTCGCGCCCCGCTCCCGTGTTGGCTGGCTGGCCACCGGCCTAGCCCTGACCCTCGGTTGGGGTGCGTGGCAACAAACCCACACCGACGCGGTCATGCCCTACCGCGATGCCTTCATCGCCGCTTTCAGCCTCGTCGGCCAAATCCTACAGGTGCGCAAACACCTCGAAAACTGGATCGTCTGGCTAGTGGTTAACACCGTAGCAATCGCCGCCTACTGGTCAGCTGACCTCGCCTACACCGCCTTCCTCTATGCCCTCTACCTGCTACTAGCCGCCCTAGGCCTGAGCGCTTGGCGACAGGCCCTGGTTAAAATCCCTCAGAGCACGCCATGAACCCAGCCGTCCCCCGCCCCCTCCGCGTCGTGGTCTACGGCCCTGAGTCCACCGGCAAATCCACCCTGGCCGAACGCCTCGCGGCGCGCTTCGCCGCGCCATGGTCGCCCGAATACGTCCGTGACTACTGGGACACCCACGGCGGCATCATCACCTCCGCCGATCTCGACGCCATCGCCCGCGGTCAGCGCGCTACAGAAGATGCCGCCCGAGCCCGAGCCAAGGAGGGCGGCGCGCGGGTAGCGTTCCACGATACCGATCTGCTAACCTGCACAATCTGGGACGACCTGCTCTTTCCCGGCGCCTGCCCAGATTGGCTGCGCGGCGAGGCAGTCACCCGCGCCCGTGCGACCGACCTGTTTTTATTCTGCGATACCGACCTGCCTTGGGTGCCCGACCCGCAAAGGTGTTTCCCCGACGAGGCTGACCGCGAGATGTGCCGTAAGGTATTCCTCGATAAACTCGAGTCCACCGGCGCACGCTGGACGCGCATCCACGGCGCGGACGCCGAACGCGAGGCGCTAGCGGTAGCGGCGGTGGAACTGCTCCTCAACCGCTGTTCCTCCCGATGAGCGACGGAACCCACGATTACGAAGCCCGCTTCGGAGGCCTCGGCCGCCTGCTCGGCCGCACGGCTCTCGACCGCCTGGGCGGCGCGCACGCCTGCGTGATTGGCGTCGGCGGGGTCGGCTCTTGGACCGCCGAGGCCCTCGCCCGCAGCGGCGTAGGCGCCATCACCCTGATCGATCTCGACGAGGTCTGCGTGAGCAACGTCAACCGCCAGCTCCACGCCCTCGATGGCCAGATCGGTCGGCCCAAGGTCCTCGTGCTGGCCGAGAGGATCCGCGCCATCCACCCCGCCTGCCGAGTGAACGCCGTGCAGGAGTTTTTCACCGCCAGCAACGCCGACGCCCTACTCAGCCCTGCGCTCAGCTACTCAGTCGTGGTAGATGCGATCGATGCCGTTGCCCACAAGTCCCGCCTGCTCGCCGCCTGCTCTGTCCGCGCCTTGCCCTGTGTAACCACCGGCGGTGCGGGCGGAAAACGTGACGGCACCCGACTGCGCGTAGGGGACCTCGGCGAATCCGGCGGCGACGACCTGCTGCGCCAAGTGCGCAAGATCCTGCGCCGCGAGCACGGTTTCCCCGGAGGCGAAGGACACCGCTACGGAGTGCGCGCAGTTTGGAGCACCGAGCCTCCGGTCTACCCGTGGGCCGACGGCACCTGTGCAGCCTCCCCCGAGCCCGGCTCCGCCACGCGGCTGGATTGCGCCGCCGGGTTAGGCGCGGCCGTCTGGGTAACGGCCACCTTCGGCTTCGCCGCCGCCCAAGAGGCCGTCCGCCTCATCACCTCGCCGGACCAAAAAACCGGGTAAAATTTTCCGCGATTTGCGCCGCCAGCGCCGCTTCCGCGACCCCACGAAGGGTCGCCAGACCGGCGTAGGCCGCTTCGATGTTGCCCGGATGGTTGGGCGCAAAGCCGTCCGACCCCGAAGGGAGTTTATGCGCCCGCCAGACCGGCGGAGGCGGCATCGCAGGCGCATCGGTTTCGCACAACAGCCGATCCTCGGGTATGACGCGAAAGGCATCCTGCCGCGCGCTCTTGCGCCGGTCGAGAAAGGCCGGGTTGAAGGAAAAATACGCTCCGAGCTCGACCAGCTCAGGCACCATTTCGGCCGAGCCACCGTAAGCGTGAAGCAGAAACCCGTGCTTCGGGACCGGGAGCTCGCGCAGCAAGGGGAGCAACTCGCCAAAGGCGTGGAGACAATGGATGGTAACGGGGAGGCTCCGCGACGCCGCGAGGGCAAACTGCGCGACAAATGCTTCTGTTTGCTCGTCGATAGACGCTGGGCGAACTCCGCCGAGGCGCGGGTCATCCGGTGAGGCCGAGTCGAGGATCCAGCGATCCAGCCCGATTTCACCCACGCTCGCGCGCGGGTCTGCATCTAGCCGCGCTGCGAGTCGTTCCCGCCAATCAGCCGGCCGGGGCGCGCCAACATCCCACGGATGCAGACCGTAGGCTGGGCGCACAAACGTATGCGCCGCCACCAGCGCTGCCACCCGAGGCCAGTCGTCTGGATGGGTGCCGTTGACGACCATCTCACCTCCCACCCCGGCCAATCCGGTCCAAGCAACGGCAATGCGGTCAAGGTGCGGAACAAGGGCCTCGTCCTGTAGGTGATTATGCGCGTCGTGGAGCATGGACCAAAGCTAACCTCGGCAGCTCAAAACGGCACGTCGTCGTCCACCGTCTCGCCGGGCGGTTCGGGGAGCGGCGCACCGTCATCCTCCGGAGCAGACGCCGCCGAGGCCGCCCCGACCGCCTCGATTTTCCACGCGTTTAGGTTAACGAAGTAGCTTTCCTTCCACTCGCGACCGCGCAAATCGAAAGACACCTTCACCTCGGCGCCGGGCTTAAGCTCAGCGACGAGGCCTACTTTATCCTTCACGCACTCGAATTTGATGTCTTGGGGAAAGCGCCCAGACTCGATAGTAAGCACAAACTCGCGTTTGTTGAAGCCGCTGCCAAAGGTCTGTTCGTCGAAAACTTTTTTGATGGTGCCGTTGATTTCAAACATAGACGCAGGCTGCCCGCACTCCCCCTGCTCGGCCAGCCTGTTTCAAGGTTCTCTTCGGATGCCCTCCCGCGCGCTTGCCCCCGAGCCGTCCGTCACCTCACTGTCACGGTTAAACACCTCCGCGCGTGCTCCTCGTCCTCGATAATTACGACTCGTTTACCTTCAACTTGGTCCAGTATTTCGGCCAACTGGGCGTGGCGCAGCGCATCTTCCGGAACGACCAGATCACGCCGGCCGAGGCCCTCGCGCTAAACCCTGACCGGATCTTGATCTCCCCAGGTCCCTGCTCCCCCGCCGAGGCAGGAGTATCGCTCGACCTGATCGGCGCCTTCGCCGGCGTGAAACCCATCCTCGGGGTCTGCCTCGGTCACCAATCCATCGGCCACTATTTCGGCGGCCGCGTGGTTCGCGCCGACCGCCTGATGCACGGCAAGACCTCGCCCATCCTCCACCAGAATACTGACGTCTTCGCTGGCATGCCTCAGGGCTTCGCGGCCACTCGTTACCACTCGCTGCTAGTCGAGCGCGCCACCCTACCCGCTTGCCTAGCCGTCACCGCCGAGACCGCCGAGGGCGAGATCATGGGCCTGCGTCACCAGGAATTGCCCATCTGGGGCGTGCAATTCCACCCCGAATCCATCGCCACCGAAGGCGGTATGCGCATCTTGGAAAACTTCCTTACCCTCGGCTGAACGGACGCCCATGCGCTGCCCTAAGTGCACCTCCATCGACGACAAAGTCACCGACTCCCGCATCAGCCGCGAAGGTAACAGCATTCGCCGCCGCCGCGAGTGCCTCGAGTGCGGTCACCGTTTCTCCACCACCGAGGTCCTTATCCGCGAAGGCATCGTCATATTAAAACACGACGGACGCCGCGAGGACTTCGACCGCGATAAACTCACCCGCTCGGTCCGCGCAGCCTGTCACAAACGTCCGATCGACGCTGAGCGCATCAGTATGCTGGTGGACGACGTGATGGACATCCTTGAGGCCCGTCACGACAACGACATCCCCAGCGATGCCATCGGCGAGGGCGTAATGGAACAGCTCCGCAAGATCGATCACGTCGCCTACGTGCGCTTCGCCAGCGTCTACAAGGAATTCCGCGACGTCGCCGAGTTCGTTAGCGAAATCAAGGACCTCGGCCCCGCGCCGGGCGCGCCTGGCGCCTGAGCGCAGATGAATGCCCCTGCCGCCCGCGACGAACTGCGCCGCCTGCACTTCGTAAACGCCCTCTTCGCCCGCCTCACCGGCGACGACCTCTACCTCGCAGGCCAGATCCGCGACGCCATTGCCTTCAGCCTGGCCGAACTCGCCGAACAGACCCGCGTCCACCCCGAATTCGCCGCCCGCTACGACGCCGCTTTTAACGCCGCCGCCGCCGGCCTGCTGGAGAAGTTTTTCGCCGGTCAGCCCGGCCACGGTTTTTTCCACTGGGACGCTCTCAGCACCCTGAGCTCCGCCACCCCGCTCTTCGCCCGCGCCGAGCTGATGGCTGGTCTGAAACGACTCGCCCCCTGCGCAGAAGCCACCGTGCTCGTGACCAACCTGCGCGCCGCCCTGCTGCCGCCGGAACAACGCGAAACCACCCGCCGCCGTCGCGATTACGAGGAAGCCCTCGCCTACGTCCAAGATCTTGCCGCCGCCCGCATCCGCCCCGGCGTCGAACTGCGACTCCTGTTTTTATAAGTTGCGCCCAAGACCCCGCGCCAGCCCCACGCTCAGCCTCGACAAGATTTCCGAAAACCGCCCGTATGACTTTGCAGGTCACCCCCACCCCGCATCCGCCCTGGAGGCACGGCCTTACCCTTTACCCTTACCCTTAACCTTTCCTGTATGCCCCCCGCTAAGTTACCCGCCGAGAAAACATCCGTCCCCAACACCCGCCCCATCGCCAAATTGATGGCTGCAAACCGCTCCGAGATCGCGGTGCGCATATTCCGCGCCGGCACCGAACTGGGCCTGCGCACCGTGGCAATCTATGCGCAGGAGGACCGTTTTTCCCTTCACCGCCAGAAGGCCGACGAAGCCTATCGAGTAGGCCGCGGCAAGGGCCCCGTGGCCGCCTACCTCGACATCGAGGGCATTGTCGGCGTGGCCAAGGAAAAGGGCGTGGACGCCATCCACCCCGGCTACGGTTTCCTCTCCGAGAACCCCGATTTCGCACGCGCCTGCGCCGCCGCCAACCTCGTGTTCGTAGGCCCCCGCCCAGAATTACTGGAGATGATGGGCGATAAAACCGCCGCTCGAGCTGTCGCCCAAAAGATCGGCGTGCCCGTGCTGCCCGGCACCGAAAATCCCATCGAGGACCGCGCCGAGGCTCTGCGCACCGCCAAAGCCATCGGTTTCCCCCTTATTATCAAGGCGGCCTTTGGCGGCGGCGGTCGCGGCATGCGCGTCGTCCACAAAGCCGCCGACCTCGCCGACCTACTTGATGAGGCCCAAGCCGAAGCCGGTCGCGCCTTCGGCAACGCCGCTGTCTTTCTCGAGAAATACATCCCCCGCGCCAAACACATCGAGGTCCAGATCCTCGGCGACCAACACGGGAACGTAATCCACCTCCACGAGCGCGACTGCTCCGTCCAGCGCCGCCACCAGAAGGTGATCGAAGTCGCGCCCAGCCACGGCCTGCCCCCAGCTATCGTGGCCGAGCTCTGCGCGGCCGCCGTCCGCCTCGCCCGCGAGATCCGCTACGACAACGCCGGCACAGTCGAGTTTCTTTACGACCTTGACCGGCACGAGTGGTTTTTCATCGAGATGAACCCGCGTATCCAAGTCGAGCATACCGTCACCGAGGTAATCACCGGCCTCGACCTCGTCCGCGCCCAAATCCTCATCGCTCAGGGCCACGCCCTGCACTCGCCCGAGGTCGGCATGCCCGCCCAGGCCGAAATCCCGCGCAACGGCTTCGCCCTGCAGTGCCGCATCACCACCGAGGACCCGGAGAACAAGTTCGTGCCCGACTACGGCCGCATCCAGGCCTACCGCTCGCCCGGCGGCTTCGGGGTCCGCCTCGACGGCGCGGCCGGCTTCTCCGGGTCCGTGATCACGCCCTTTTATGACTCGATGCTGGTGAAGGTCATCGTAAGCGGCCAGAATTACGACCTCGCCCTACAACGCATGCGCCGCGTCCTCAGCGAGTTTCGCATCCGCGGGGTTAAGACTAATATCCCTTTCCTAGAGAACGTCGTCGCCCACCCGCTGTTCCAGTCCGGTCAGGCCACCACCACGCTAATCGACACCTCGCCGGAGCTATTCCGCTTCAAGGCCCGCCACGACCGCGCGACCAAGCTCCTCGGCTTCCTTGGCGACGTCACCGTGAACGGCAACCCTCACGCCAAAGGCCACCGCCCGGTCAAGCCCTTCGCCCCCATCGCGCCCCCGGTCTACGACCCGCAGATCGCCCCGCCCGACGGCACCCGCCAGCTCCTGCTAAAACTCGGCGCGAAGAAATTTGCCGGGTGGACTGCCGCGCAGAAACGCCTGCTCGTGACTGACACCACCTTCCGTGACGCGCACCAGTCATTGCTCGCCACCCGCGTGCGCACCCACGACCTGCTCGCCTCCGCCGGCGCGGTAGCACGCCGCGCCCCGGGCCTCTACTCGTTGGAGTGCTGGGGCGGCGCGACCTTCGATACCGCCATGCGCTTCCTCAATGAGGACCCGTGGGACCGTCTCAGGCAACTCCGCGCCCGCGTGCCGAACATCTGTTTCCAGATGCTCCTGCGCGGCGCCAACGCAGTCGGCTACACGAACTACCCCGACCACGTCGTCGCCGGCTTCGTCCGCCACGCGGCCGCCGAGGGCATGGATATCTTCCGCATCTTCGATTCGCTGAACTACCTGCCCAATCTACGCGTCGCCATGGACGCGGTGAGCGCCACTCACGGCGTATGTGAGGCCGCCCTGTGTTACACCGGCGACATCCTCGACGATCGCCGCGATAAGTTCACCCTAGCCTATTACGTCCGCCTCGCCCGCGAGCTGGAAAAAATGGGCGCACACGTGATCGCGATCAAGGACATGGCCGGCCTCTGCCGCCCCGCCGCCGCCCACAAACTGGTCAAAACCCTCAAGGAGGAGACCGGCCTGCCCATCCACTTCCACACCCACGACACCAGCGGCATCAACGCCGCCTCGATCTTGCGCGCCGCCGACGCCGGCGTGGACGTGGTCGACCTCGCCCTCGCGGCCATGAGTGGCAGCACCTCCCAGCCCAACCTCAACTCCATCGTCGCGGCCCTCCGCCAGACCCCGCGCGACACCGGGCTGGACCTCGATGCGCTCAACGAGTTCTCCGACTACTGGGAAAACGTCCGCCCCGTCTACGCCCCCTTCGACACCGCCCCGCGCAGCGGCTCGGCCGAGGTCTACCTGCACGAGATGCCCGGCGGCCAATACACCAACTTGAAAGAGCAAGCCGCCTCGATGGGTGTCTCGCACCGCTGGCCCGAGATCGCCCGCGCCTACGCCGACGTGAACCAACTCTTCGGCGACATCGTGAAGGTGACGCCTTCCTCGAAGGTCGTCGGCGACATGGCGCTATTCCTCTTCTCACGCGGCATCCGCCCCGCCGACGTGGTCAACCTCCCCCCGGGCGAGACACCCTTTCCCGAGAGCGTGATCGACATGCTCACCGGAGGCCTCGGCTGGCCTGAGGGCGGTTGGCCCGCCGACGTCTCCCGGGCCGTGCTGGGCGAAAAACGCCACGCCGAGGCGACTGCGAAATACCGCGCCGCCCTCGCCGCCGCGTCTCCAAAGCCCAAGAGCGCGAAGGCCGCCGAGGCCGCCCGCGCCGAGGCCACTAAGACAGGCGCAGCCGACCTCGCCCGCCTGAAGACCGAGCTGGCGGAAAAACATCGCCGCGAACCCAACGATGACGACCTGTTCTCGCACCTGATGTATCCTCAGGTGTTCGCAGATTTTACCAAACATCGCCGCGAATTTGGTGACGTGAGCGTGCTGCCGAGCGCGGCCTTTTTCTACGGCCTGCAGCCAGGCGAGGAAATCTCGGTCGAGATCGAGGAAGGCAAGGTGCTCATCATCCGCCTAGTCAGCATTGGCGCGCCGGATAAGGACGGCCGCCGCAACATCGGCTACGAGCTGAACGGTATCTCCCGTGACGTGCTGGTGGCTGACCGCGCGGTCGCGGCCAAGACCAAGGCACGCCCGAAGGCCGACCTCGCCGACCCGGCGCAGATCGCCGCACCTATCCCAGGGCTGGTGGCCGCGCTCTCGACGTCGGTCGGCGCGAAAGTAGCGAAGGGCGACAAACTACTCATGATGGAGGCGATGAAGATGCAGACGACAGTATACGCAACCTGCGACGGCGTGGTCGGCGAACTCCACGTCGCTGTCGGAGACACGGTCGAAAGCAAGGACCTACTGCTCCGTATCCGGTCGGCGTAAACCATCTAGAGGACGACAAGTTTCACCTCGTGCAAAGCGGCAAGACCCCCGTTGTAACGGCTTCTAAACTACATATACTCTTTTATCTTAAACTAGCCCACCAGGGAAGGACGCTGAGCGCGTCTTGGCCAGATACCCCGAGATTAACCATATATATATATAAGCAACGACCTCTTTGTTCGATTTTTAATAGCAGAATACGTTGAACCTAGAAAATATAGTTAGGGCGCGGCCCTAATGGATAGATTCGGGCGAAAAAAAGCCGGTCGCATGAAGCGACCGGCTGAAAAGTTGTGTAGCTTTTTGAGGGAACCGCGAGGGCGGAAGTTTAACCGGGTCAGACCTCGTAGGCCGGGAGTTGCTTGTCGACGACGACCTTATCCAGGCGGGCGAAGGCCGGGAGGCCGTGCTCAAAGGCGACTTGGGTCTCGCCCTGGATCAGAGGAGTAGCGTAGCGGATGAACTGGTGGTTCATGGACACGCCGTCCTCGTTGATCCACTCGCGGGGGAGTTTCTTCACGCCGTTGGCAATATCGGAGAGGGGCGCGAGGCCGGTCTCGACGGTATAATGATCAGTCTCGCCGCGCAGCAGGGTGACCATCTTGTCGGTCTCGCCGCGGATGGCAGCCTTAACAGCGGCCTGACCGGCGAGAAAGGCCTCATCAGCGTCGGTCTTGGAGCCGAGGTGGGCGGCGGCGCGCTGGGCCATGCCGAACTTGACGCTGCGGGCCTTCACGCCTGGCAGGTTCTGCTCGACCAGACCTTGGAGAAACTCAGCGGCGCCGCCGAGTTGGGCGTGGCCAAAGGCGTCGGTCGCCTCCGCGGCCGAGACGTAATTGCCGTCGGCATCAACCAAGCCCTCGCCCACGACGATAAGACAGAACTTCTCGCGCTTGAGCACGCGTTGCACGTCGGCGACAAATTTCTCGGTGCTGAAAGCGACCTCGGGGAGGTAGATAAGGTGGGGCGCGTCATGTGGCTGGTCACGGCGCTTGGCGAGGGCGGCGCCGGCAGCGATCCAACCGGCGTTGCGGCCCATGACCTCGACGATCTGGACGAGGTCATGCTGGCCCATGGCGGCGTTATCGCAGGCGATCTCGCGGATGGTGGCGGAGATATACTTGATGACCGAGCCGTAGCCGGGGGTGTGGTCGGTGGCGACGAGGTCGTTATCGATCGTCTTCGGAATGCCGATCACGCGGAGAGCGTAGCCCTGAGCCTGAGCGAGCTTGGAAATCTTATCAGCGGTGTCTTGGGAATCGTTGCCGCCAGCGTAGAAGAAATAGCGAATGTTGTGGGCCTTAAAAACCTCCAGCACACGGTCGAAGTCAGCCTGCTTCTTGAGCTTGTAGCGGCAGGTGCCGAGGGCGGCGCCGGGGGTGAACTTGAGGCCGCGGATGGTCTGCTGGCTCTCGGCCGCGAGGTCGATCAAGTCTTCATGGAGGATGCCTAGAACACCATTAAGGCAGCCGTAGATTTCCTCGATATCGGAATGATTGAGGGCCTCCGAGATGACGCCCGCGAGGGAGGCGTTAATGACGGCGGTGGGGCCGCCGGACTGGCCGACCAGAACATTACCTACGAGATCTTCGGACATGGCGTGTGAGTTGGGTTGTGGGCTGATGGAAACGACGAACGTGAAAGTCCAGCGTGCCTAGCGCAGCGCGCCACTGGCAAACCCAAATTTCCCCGGAACGGCCCGAGACCGGAAAAGTCGATCAAGGACGTGGCTCGAAACAGGAATAACTCAGAGCAAGCGCCCGGGCTCGTAAGTCGCTGCCCCCGAGGTTTTTTTTACCACGTTAGCAACGGTTCTGGCAAAGGCATCCACCTGCTGCGGGGCAGCGCCGACGAAGCGTTTGGCATCGGCAAGCAGGGCACGGAGTTGCTTCTCCGGCAGGCCTAGCCGGGCGTCGGCGGCGAGCAGGCGCACCAGGTCGCTCTCGCCCTGACCGGTTCGGAGGGCCTTGGCGGCGGCAAGGGCGTTTTCCTTTATGGCAAGGTGAGCGGTCTCGCGGCCCACACCGACTTTAACCGCTTCCATGAGGATGGTGGTCGTCGCAAGGAAGGGCAGTTGGCGTTGGTTCTCGGCCGCGATGGCCGCCTCGAAGACGTCCATCTGGTTGAGCACGGCGAGCAGGGTCTCAAGCAAACCGTCGATGGCAAAAAATGCGTCCGGCAGAGCAACGCGGCGGACGACTGAGCAGGAAACGTCACCCTCGTTCCACTGATGGCCGGCGAGCCCGGCGGTCATCGCAACGTGGCCGGAAAGGATGGTGGCAAAGCCACAGATGCGCTCGCAGTTACGGGCGTTGACCTTGTGCGGCATAGCGGAGGAACCCACTTGGCCCTTTTGGAACCCCTCAGTGAGCAAGCCCTGGCCGGCCATCAGGCGCAAGGTGGTGGCGAAGCTGGCTGCGCCAGCACCAAGCTGAAAGAGGGCGGACACGACCTCGAAATCGAGTGAGCGCGGATAAACCTGGCCGACGCTGCCGAGCGCTCCGCCAAAGCCTAGGTGCTTGACGATGCCAGCCTCGAGCGCGGCGACCTTGGCCGCGTCGCCATTAAAAAGGGTAAACTGGTCGAGCTGCGTGCCGACCGCCCCCTTTAAGCCCCGCACGGGGTAGCGTTCGGCAAGCTCGGCGAGACGGTTGTGCGCCGCGAGGATCTCCTCGCCGAACATCGCGAAGCGCTTGCCCAAGGTGGTGGGCTGGGCGGGGACATTATGAGTGCGTCCGGTCAGGAGGAGGCTGCGATACTCTTTGGCGCGAGCGGCGAGTTTTCGCAGGGCGGCGGCGGACTTCATTCGCACCACCGCGAGGGAGCGGGCGATCTGGAGCTGCTCGACGTTTTCGGTGAGGTCGCGCGAGGTCAGGCCGAGGTGGATGGCCTCGTAGCCAGCGAGGGCATTGAAGGCCTCGATGCGGGCCTTAACATCATGGAGGGTAACGCGTTCGCGGGCGTCGATATCGGCCAGGTCGATCTGGTGCTTCACCTTCTCGTAGGCGGCGACCGCCTTGGCCGGGATGGCCAGGCCGAGGTCACGCTGGGCCTTCATGACGGCGATCCAGTAATCGCGCTCAATCGCGATGCGGCCGGTCGGGGACCAGATGTCCTTGATAAGCGACGAGGCGTAGCGCTCGGCGAGGACGTTGGGGATAGCGGAGGCGGCGGAGGACGGCGTGGCGGACATAACGTAAACCCCCAGCCCAACGTCGGGAGGCCCGCGGGGCAAATGCGGAAAACGTCTTGGCAGCGCGGATGTGCACCGCCCGCCCCGCTACCCGAGGCACTTCACCGCCAACTCGCGCATCACCGCCGCCTCCTCCTTCGGGCGCGCAAGGATGGACTCGTAGGCCTCGGCTAGGGCGATCTGGATATCGACGTGGTGCTTCAAAGGCCACGCCTTGGCCCCGGCGGCGAGCTTGCCCACATACCACGGGTTCTGGCTGAAGAGGTTGGCGGCGTTCTTTTCGCCCGCACCCACGAAGTGTTTTTCGTAGGCCGTCTTTGCCCGCTCGATGGCAAATTTATCCGGCGCCCGCCCGCCCTGCGGCGCCAAGGCGCGGAGCTGGATGAGCAGGCGGTTGCGATTCTGCATCGATGCCAGGAGAGGGCGCGCACTTTCCCCAGCGAAAAAATGCCGGTCAAAGGCCGCCAGCGTGCCCCGTAGGTCACCCCGGAAAAACCGTTCGGTCGCCTCGAAAAAATCCCCCTCGGCGATGTTGGGGGTGAGCTCCTCAACGTCGGCCTCGGTGATGGTTTTTCCTGAGTCGGCGTAGGCGGCGAGCTTGTTGACCTCGCTAACGAGAAACCGCGTGTTTGGCCCGCTGCGCGCGAGAAGCAGGGACAACGCGTCAGGCTCGAGGGTGACGCCCAGTGCCCTAGCCTCCGCAAGCGCGGTGATGGCCAGCGCCTCCGCAGCGTCCTCAGAACTGGCGGCGCCTAAGAAAGTAAAATCCGCCGTCTTCTCGCACCATTTGAAAAAACTCTTACGCCGATCGACCGGGGCGGCCGTGATGAGGATGGCCACATCCGCCGGCGAGACCGACGCGAGCACCTCTTGCAACGACTCGACCGCTCGGGCCGTGCTCTCCGACCGCCCCGTGACACTATCTGCCAGAAAATTAACGTCCTTTAGCCAGACCAACCGACGGCCACCAAACATCGAAACGGTCAGCACGCTTTCACGAAAACGTGCCACCACTGCCTCGACCTCGTCTACATTCGCCGAGAACCCCTCCAGCGTCTCGCGCGAAAACTCGTCCGTGATTTCCACCGCCATCTGATCATACCGGGTGCGACCCAGCCTGCCGACAAGGAAATCGTCGGCCCCGCAGATGAAAGTGAAAGGTTTTTCCAATGACGCGGCCATACGAGAGACGTGCAGTTTCGACGGAGCAATCGGCAGGGCGCAAGCGGCGCTTCACCGGGCGGGAGGTTTTTCATGGCCAAGCCGCCCGTCGGTTCCACCTTTCCCGGTTAAACCCCTGCGCCACCCCATGCCTCCGCCACCCACCGCCACCGCCGAAAAGGAAATGTCCACCCTGCGCGCCGTGTTCCACCCAGCCGTGATCGTTGGCGCGCTAGGATATTTCGTGGATATTTACGACCTGACCCTCTTCAGTATCGTGCGCACCCAAAGTCTGCGCGATCTCGGCTGTTCCGGCGAACAACTAGCGAACATCGGCCTAATCCTGCTCAACACCCAGATGGTCGGCATGCTGATCGGCGGGATCATCTTCGGCGTGATCGGCGACCGCGTGGGCCGAGTCGCGCTGCTGTTCTCCTCCATCCTGCTCTACTCCCTGGCCAACCTCGCCAACGGTTTCGTGCATTCCGTCGAGGCCTACGCGGTGCTGCGTTTTCTGGCCGGCCTAGGCCTGGCGGGTGAGCTCGGCGGTTGCGTGACGCTGGTTTCCGAGGTGCTGCCCAAATCCAAGCGCGGCTACGGCACCGCCACGATCGCAACCATCGGCGTGCTCGGCGCGGTCTTCGGTGAACAAGTAGCCCGCCATGTGGGCTGGCGTTCGGCGTTTTTCATCGGCGGTGGCATGGGCCTGACCCTGCTGGCGCTACGCGTGAGCGTGGTCGAGAGTGGATTGTTTAACACCCTCCGCTCCCGGGAAAAGTCCTCCCGATTCGACCCCACGCCAGAAACCACCCCAGCCCCGGTCGCAATCCGCCGCGGCGATTTCCTCGCGCTCTTTCGTTCTCGCGCGCGTTTTCTGCGTTTCGCCCGGTGCATCCTCATCGGTCTGCCCACTTGGTTCGTGGTGGGTATCCTCGCCACTCTCGCACCGGAGTTCGGCCGAGCTTTACAATTAAGCGGCGAAGTCACTGCCGGTCGCGCGGTATCATCGGTCTACCTCGGCCTCTGCGTCGGCGACCTGGCAAGCGGGTTTCTCAGCCAGTGGCTGGGCAGCCGGAAAAAAATCGTCTGCGCGTTCCTGCTGCTGACCGCCGCCGCAATCGTGAACTACTTGACGAATACTGGGGCCACTCCTGACCGCTTCTACACCGCCTGCCTCGCCTTGGGCTTCGGCGTAGGCTTCTGGGCAGTGTTCGCCACCATCGCCGCCGAACACTTCGGCACCAACCTGCGCGCTACCGTCGCCACAACCGTCCCGAATTTCGTGCGCGCCGCGCTCATCCCCATCACACTGGCCTTTCAATTCACCAAGCCTTCGCTCGGCCCGCTCGCCGCCGCCGCCGTAGTGGGCGCGGGGTGCGTGCTGATCTCGCTCTGGGCCCTCCACGGTTTGGAGGAAACCCACGGGCGGGATATGGATTACATCGAAACCTGAACGCGTGGCGTCGTATTTTGCCGTGCCCCCGGCGTTTTCCATCCTCAAAGTAAACTTCACCGACTCCATGCCGCCCGCCGCCGCCCTTGACCGCCTCCTCCTACGTCTGACTTGGGACGACCTCGACCTCGCCTACGTCCGCCGCTTGGTGGAACTGGCTCGCGACGAGGATCTCGCCGGCCTCGGCCTAGCCCAAAAACCCACCTTGACCGGCGACCGCTCCACCGCCGCCTTGGCCACCACCCCGCGCCTCGGCCGCGCCCACCTCGTCGCTCGCTCTCCGCTCATAGCCTGCGGTCTACCCCTCCTGCCGCTCGTGCTCGCCGCCTACGGGCCCTGCGCATCCGTCCAAGCTCTGGTGGACGATAGCGCAAGAGTGGCGCCGGGCGAGATCCTCGCCACCCTCGAAGGCGATCCGCGCACCTTGCTCGCCGCCGAGCGCGTGGCGCTGAATTTTGTCCAGCGCCTATCCGGCATCGCCACCGCCGCCGCCGCCCATGTCGCCGCCCTCGGCCCCGGGCACACCCGCCTGCTAGATACCCGTAAGACCACCCCCGGCTACCGTATGCTGGAGAAATACGCCACCGCTTGCGGCGGCGCTTGGAACCACCGCCTCGGCCTGTTCGACCGCGTGATGCTCAAGGATAACCACCTCGCCCTCTTGGGCTCACCAGACGACCTCGCCGCCGCCGTCACCCGCGCTCGGAACGCCGCTCCCGATCTGCCGGTCGAGGTCGAGATCGACCGGCTCGACCAACTGCCCGCCGTGCTCGCCGCCGGCGCGAACGTCATCCTGCTGGATAATTTCACCCCCGACCGCCTGCGCGAGGCCGTCACCCTCATCGCCGGTCGCGCCTTCACCGAAGCCAGCGGAGGCATCACCCTCAAAACCCTCCCGCTCCACGCCGACCTCGGACTGGACTTTGTATCCACCGGCGCGCTCGTTCACTCGTGCGTCTGGGCCGATATCGGCCTAGACTGGCAAACCTAGTGCGTTTCTCAGTCCCGCCTACCCGCTGTTATGAACGCCCGACCCGAAATCCTCATCCTCCAGGCCTTGCTTGAAGCGGACGAGGATAGTGTCGTCTCGGGAGCAGACCTCGCTCGCAGCCTCGGGGTGAGCCGCGTGGCAGTGTGGCAGCAACTGGAGAAACTGCGCCTGCTTGGTTTTGACATCCAGAGCCTCCACGCTCGCGGCTACCGGCTCGCCACCCGCCCCGCCTTCCTGCACCCTGCGGTGATTGAGGCTTGGCGTCGGCCAGATGCCACTGCCCCAAAAATTCATTTTCTAGACACGATTGGCAGCACCAACGACGAGGCGGCCCGCCTTATCTCCGCCGGCGAATCCGCCCCGCTCATCGTCCTAGCCCGCCGCCAGGAAAAAGGCCGCGGCCGTCTCGGGCGCTCGTGGCACAGCACCACCGACGGTAACCTCTATGCCAGCTTCGGCTTCAGGCCCAAGGTCGAACCCGCCCGTATGCAAACCTTCACCCTGTGGATGGGAGTTAACGTCTGCGCCCTGGTAGCCTCCTTCTGCCGCGCCGCCCCCGGCTTGAAATGGCCCAACGACCTCCTGTTCGACGAGCGCAAGGCCGGCGGCATGCTCACCGAGGCACGCCTCGACGCCGACCGCATCCACGATCTCGTCTTTGGCCTCGGACTAAACCTCCGCCCGCCCGCCCGCGGTTGGCCCGCCGAACTTTCCGCCCGCGCGACCGCGCTATCCGACCATACCAGCGCACCGTTGGACCCGAACAAATTCGCCGCTGCCTTAGTGGGCCGGGTGCTGGATGCCTATCAACGCTTCCTGGACGGCTCCTACACCCGAGACTTCGCCGACCTGTGGCACCGCTTCGACACCCTTAAGGGCCGCGCCGTCACCCTACTCCAAGGCGAACGCGAGATCCGGGGCGTAGCCCTCGGTATCGATGACGAGGGCAGCCTGCTCCTTCGTCTCGCCAACGGCCACACCGACCGCTTCCGCGCCGGCGAAGTCAGCTTTTCTAAAAAATAACCCGCCACGATGCCGCCCTCCGATCCGTCCATTGGTTCTTGGTCATTGGCTATTGGTCATTACGCCGACTCTGGCGACGGCACCCTTGTTTGCATCGATATCGGCAACACCCACACCCACCTCGCCCTTCACCACAAAGGCACGTTGAGCGCTCAAAAAGACATCGCCACCCCGTTGCTAGAGGACCCTGCCCAAGGCCTCACCGCCTACCTCGCCGCCCTCCCCTTTAAGCCTCGACTGGCCTTCTGCTCCGTAGTCCCCGCCGCCACCCCTAAACTACTCGCTGTCGCCACGGTAGCAGGCCTGCAGGCTTGGCAACTTACCCACGAGGTCCGACTCGGCGTGCCCATCACCTACCCACGACCCTCGGAGATTGGCCAGGATCGCCTGGCTAACGCCGCCGGCGCCCACGCCCTTGCCACGGGCCGGCCCGCCATCGTCATCGACCTAGGCACCGCCGTCACCTTCGACCTGATTACGCCAACGGGCGGCTACGAAGGCGGCATCATCACGCCGGGCCCCGCCCTGGTGACGCGTTACCTGCACGAACGCACCGCACAGCTGCCACTCGTCACCGACTTGACTACGCCTGTCACTAGCGTGATCGGCAAGTCCACCACCGAGGCTATCCGCATCGGCGCCGTCGTGGGCTACGCCGGCCTCATCCAGACCCTGCTGGACGCCGTGCTGGCCGAGTTCGCCGCCCGCGGACTGCCTCCGGCGGAGATTTTCCTCTCCGGCGGCGCCGCCGAGTTTGTGCACGGCCGCCTCAGCCAACCCGTCCGAATCGTTCCCGACCTTGCCCTCCTCGGCCTCGCCGCCGCCCACGCATTGAATCATGACTGATTTATCCGTGCCCATCCAAGCAATCCATGGTCAAACCTCCTCTGTCCTAAGCCCTGCCACCCATGCCTGAACCCGCCATCCTCGTCCGCGATCTCGTCAAATCCTACGCCGGCCATCCCGCCGTGCGCGAGGTCAGCTTCGAAGTCGCGAAGGGCGAGATCATCGGCCTGCTCGGCCCAAACGG
>RGVP01000300.1 GCA_010027235.1 bacterium | reverse complement strand
GGTGTAGACCCCTCCGCTGCGGTCGGTGACCGTGATCGAGACCTGCCCCTCGCGGTTGAGCGTCGCCTTGCCCGTGCTCCCTGCGTCGTCGCTTAAGGCGAGACTGCCGTACGCCCGAACGGTCGTCCCCCAGAAGGAGGGGGCGAGCTCGGTGGTGACCGTTCCGCGGGCTTCACCGCGCCAAGCTAGAAGTGATGCGCCGCGCCCCCGCGTCGTTTCAAACGAGAATTGCGAGGGGGCGGCCATGCCGAGTCCGCGCAGCCCAACCGTCGTTCCAAGGATGCGTTCGTTGCCAACGAAGCGCCCGATGCCTGCAACCTCGGCGGTGATCTCTGCGGCAAGATCACCGCGTGCCCCAACCGACCGAGCGGTGATCACGGATGAGGTCTCGCGATCTTTTTCCGTGGTAGTGCGTTCGCTTGAGAAACTCGGCTGTCGATACCCACGTCCGTAACTGGTTGATGCCGCAACGGCGTAGTAGGCGAAGCAGACGAGTGCCGCAGCGGGGAGTGGCCCGCCCGGCCGCTGCACCGCAAGGAGTCCCTCTATCGGCTTCAGGATCACCGTCTTAGCCGCGCGGCGGGCGAGATACTGTAAGAAGGTCGTCCCTGCCGTCTCGTAGTCCGCGCGCGCATCGGCGCTCGGACGAAATGGGGTGCGCGTGAGTCGTTCGTTCAACTGTTCTTTCACTCAGCCATCCTACGCCTTCCCTGCGGCGCTGCCGCTACACTCCTCGGCATGCCTGAACGCCGCGTGACCAGAGCTGCCGCCGTCGACCTTGCAATTGCCGCCGCACTATGGGGCGGCATGTATGTGGTCTCGGCTGAGACCTTCGCGGCGATTCCGCCGGCAACACTCAGCCTTCTTCGGTTGGCAATCGGTGTAGGGGCACTCGCCGCTTTTGCCCTGCTTCGTGGTGAATCCCTTGGTTGGTCAAAAGCGCCCAAAGGAGCGGCGTTGCGCGCCGGCGCAGCCGTAGCGATCTCGATCCTCTTGCAGTTTGGGGGCACTGCGCTGACCTCGGCGGTAGAGGGTTCAGTCGTCACGATGGCGACACCCGTGTTCGTTTTGATTTTCGGTTGGGCACTGGAAGGGGTTCGTGTGCCGCGGCAGGCGTGGCTTGGAATCGTTCTCGCCGCCGTTGGTGTTGGCGCACTTGCCCTACGCGGCGGCGAAGGCGGCACCTTCGAAGCCGATGCGAGCACCAGTCGCCTTCTCGGCATCGCGATGCTCATTGGTGCCGGGGCAACCTGGGCACTCTTCTCGAGCTTCGGTCGGCCGGTAATCGCCGCCATTGGTGCACGGAACGCGGTGACTTTGAGTGCCGGATTAGCGATCCCGATGATTCTTCCGTTTGCTGCTCTGGAGCTCGCAGTGGTGGGAATGGACTTGGCCGCCGCAACCACACCGAGCGCACTGCTTGCGGTGGCGTATCTCGGCTTCTTTGCTACGTCAATAGGCTGGAGCACCTGGTACCGCGGCTATGCCGCTGCACCGCCGCGACTCGCCGCCGGTGCGCTCTTCTTGCAACCGCTCGTCGCCGCAGCACTCGGCGTTGGCCTGCTCAAGGAAGCACTTGATGGCGGGCTGGCGCTGGGCGCACTCTTTCTGCTCGGCGGTATTGCGCTGATCTCATTTGAGCGCGCCAGCAGCACAAAGCAGAGCCGCGTGCGATCGTAGGGGGAATGGACGACCTTCGACGCTATCGCGCCACCCCGCCACCCATCACCGGTGTCGCCG
>RGVP01000299.1 GCA_010027235.1 bacterium | reverse complement strand
GGTTTGCCGGTGAACTGGCGGTCTACGACCCTAAATACCACTGAGACCGCGCAGCGTTGGGAAGAGCGCGTGGTGGCGGCGCGCGGTCCTGCTACGCGTATCGTGCTGACGGACAAAAGTCCACTTTCCTGGTTTGTGCGCGGGGTGGGCTCGACCACCATTGAGCGAGGGGTTCTGCGCAAGGACGCTCTGGCCTTTCATCTCCGGCATCACAGCTACCAGGAGATTTTGGTTACGCAGACGCTGGTGCCGACTTCAGCGGAAGGCGACTTGCGGGTCGCGCGGGCGGATGTGCTGCCGCCGGAATTTGTCTTGGAGCCGATTGCGGAGCGGCGGATCGGCGCGCATTTGCAGCGGATCTCCGTGCTGCGTGAAATCAAGGTCGACGCCCCCTTGGCTCCCGCGGTTCCCTCCTTCTCCGCGCCATGACTGAGCCTGTTTCGCCTCCCGTCCCGTCCCCATTGGCTACGGATGCTTTGCGTGAACATTTTGATTTCGTGGCCGGTCACGACGACTTCGCGCGTCGAGTCCAGCGTGGCTTCCATGCCCAGGTGCGAGCCCATTTGCGGCACCAAATACCTGAGGGCGAGCGGGTTCTTGAGGTCGGTTGTGGGGCAGGTGATCTACTCGCGGCTCTGCGGCCCTCGCGTGGTTTGGGGCTGGATTTCAGTCCCCAGATGATTGGGAAGGCGGAGAAGCTTCACGCCAACCGCCCAGAGTTGGCGTTTCGGGTGGCACGGGCCGAGGATTTTTTAGCCAGCGAAGTTTTTGACCACATCGTGCTCGATTACCTCACCGGTTATCTGGACGACATCCAGAAGGTTTTTGAGCGGCTCCACGGCTGCGCGCACGCGCGCACGCGGTTGCATCTAACTTCCCTGAATACGCTTTGGCGTCCGTTTCTGCGTCTTGCGGTCCGGACGGGCTGGGTTATGCCCCAGCCGGCTAGCGCATGGCTGGCGGATGGTGATTTAGTCAACTTGCTTGAACTGGCCGGCTGGGAGGTAGTGCGTTTTGAACGGCAGCAGTTGCTCCCGTGGAACGTCCCCTTGCTCGCGCCGTTGTTGAACCGTTTCGCGGTGCGGCTGCCCCTGCTGCGGCATTTCGGTATCACTCTCTGCCTTACCGCTCGGTCGCGGAGGTTCCCAAGGCCGTCGGCGAGTCTTACTTGTTCGGTGATTGTGCCGGCGCGTAATGAAGCGGGCAACATCCGCCCGGCTCTGGAGCGCATCCCCGTGATGGGTGCACGCACGGAGGTGATTTTTGTGGAGGGCAACAGTAAGGACGACACCTGGGAGACGATCCAGCGTGAGATGGCAGCCTATGCGGGGCCGTTAAAAATCCGCGTGCTCAAGCAACCCGGCAAAGGAAAATGGGACGCGGTTTTCGCTGGGTTTTCGGCCGCGACCGGCGACGTCTTGGTTATTCAGGACGCCGACTTGACTGCGCCGCCCGAGGACCTGCCGCGTTTCTTCGCCGCCATCGAGTCCGGTGCGGCCGAATTCGCCAACGGCAGCCGTCTCGTCTACCCCATGGAAAGAGAGGCGATGCGTTTCCTGAATCTGCTGGGCAATAAATTATTCGCCGTAGCGCTTTCCTTCGTCCTTGGGCAGCCAGTTAAGGACAGCCTATGCGGCACCAAGATGCTTCTGCGTTCCGACTATGTGCGGGTGCTCCGCCGCATCCGGTCCTTCGGTGCGTTCGATCCCTTCGGCGACTTTAACCTGCTCTTCGGGGCGGCCCTGCTC
>RGVP01000298.1 GCA_010027235.1 bacterium | reverse complement strand
ATTCACTGTCCACAGCACAAACCCACTCTCGGCCGGCAGCTATACCCTAATCCAGCAAGCCATCGGCACGATCACCAACAGCGGATCCTTCACGGTCGCAGGCACTGCTATTTCCGGCTCCACTGCGACACTCGATTTCGGCACCGCTGGCGCGGTTAAGCTGAACCTCGTCGCGGCACCGGTCAGCGTTACCAACTCCACGCTCGCCGCCGATAACGTGGCCACCTCTACCCTCACCATCACCCTTAGAGACGCGGCTAATGCCCCGCTTACCGGTGTGGGTGTGAAATGGGCCGTCAGCGGGTCTAGCAACACGGTTGCTCCCTCCGACTATGGCACCACCGATGGCAGCGGCGCCGCCACCTTCACCGTTAAATCGAGAAAGGCGGAAACCAAGACCGTCACTGTCACGGTGGGAGCATACACCTTTACGACCGACCTCGTCTTCACGGCTCCGGCTACGGGCTTCACTTTTACGTGGGATCCGCTGCTCACCAAGAGCGCATCCGACGGCGCGGACACTTGGAATCTGACGACACCGAACTGGGCGGAAGGCGGAGCAAACTCAATTTGGCTGAACAATGGTAATGACGCGGCCATCTTTGGCACCGGCGGCGCCCTCGCGGCAAACACCACGGTAACCCTCGGCGCTCCAATCACGGTGGGGAACCTCACCTTCACCAATACCAGCGCCAATACCAACCAATACATCATCACCGGTTCCGGGCTGAATATCCTGACTATGGCGGGCACGCCCACAATCAACGTCACCGCCAACGCCATGATCACCGCCCCGTTAGCTGGGGCTGGTTTTATTAAAGAAGGCGCGGGAACTTTGCGTATCGACGGTAATAGCCCGAGTTACTCCGGTGCGGTGACCGTCAACGCCGGCCTGCTCCAAGTGGGTAACAACGGAGCGAACGGTAATCTTGGTAATAGCACAATCACTCTCGCTGGATCTGCCACCTTTGCAATCCGTAAAGGAACTGGCGGCAGCATGTCGCTGAACAGCACGCTAACCGGTTCCACTTCCGGCAACGTTGGCTTCCAGTTGAACAACAACGCAGTAGTAACCGTGGCCAAAGCCAACACCTACACAGCAGGCACCGGCACTTATCTACAACCCACCGGCGCGAACACCGTGGGCACCCTGGCCCTGGGAATCGCCGACGGCCTGCCCACCACCACTGCCTTCAGTATCAACCTCAACGGCACGACCTCGTTGCAGACCTTCGATCTGGCTGGCTTCAACCAGACCGTGGCCTCACTGGGCGGCACGGGCACTGCCACCACGGCCGTGATCACCAGCAGCTCCGGCACTCCGACCCTCACAGTATCCGGCAACGCCACCACGACCTTTGCCGGTCTGGTGTCTGGCTCGCTGTCACTGACCAAGTCGGGTAGCGGATCTCAAACCTTCTCGGGTAGCACCACCTACAGTGGAAATACAACGGTCAACGAAGGCACCCTGAGCCTCCCGAATGACAATCCTAACAACGATGCCTCCTCTGTGACTATCGCCAGCACCGGTGCCTTCTTGGACCTTAATTTTTCGGGTTCCGATACGGTGGGCACCTTGTTCATCGGCGGCGTCCAGAAGGCTGCGGGTATTTACAAGGCCATCGGCAACGCGGGCTCCGGCATCGAAATCGCCCAAATCACCGGCCCGGGCACCCTCACCGTGCTGTCCAGCGTGGTCGCCGACACCACGGCTCCCGCTGCGCCCACCGTCGGCCTGCTCGCCGCCTCCGACACCGGCTCTAGCAGCAGCGACCTCATCACCAAGTTAACCACGCCCAC
>RGVP01000297.1 GCA_010027235.1 bacterium | reverse complement strand
GACATCGCCACCGTAGTAGGCCTGGCTGGCAGCGGTGATCTTGGCATCCACATGGATGTCGCGCGTATTGCCGGCCTTGCCTAGCGTGAAACTACCGAGGCCGTCGATAGCCGGTACCAGATCAGACAGGCGCAGAGGCCCCGAGGTGTTGCTGCCTGAGAAACTGGCGCTGACCGGCTCGATGGTCAGGCCACCTGCACCCGTAAAGCGGAAAAAGCCGTTGATCGAACCGCCGATACTTGGGGCGTCGTTGCGCAGCACCAGGGACCCGGCGCTGATGGTGGTCGTGCTAAAGCTCGGGCTGCCGCTCACCGGGGAGAAGCTGTAGTCACCCGATAGCAGAAGAGTGCCGGCCCCGTCCTTTGTGAGGTTGCCGGTTGCGGTCACGGCAGCGCTGGAGGTCAAGGTGACGCCGCTGTCCGTGGTGATGGTGCCGCCGCCAGTGCCGATGCTGATGCCGCGATTGGTGTCCAGCGCGATCGTATTGGTGGTTCCAGTAAGGCCCAGACTCGCCTGCAGCGCACCTCCGTTCAATACGAGAGATGTTGCTGTTGCGGTAGATGGCGCGGCACCGAGGTTGCTATCGGTGCTGATGGCCAGGGTGCCGCCCAGCAGGGTCGTGCCGCCGCTGTAGTCGTTGACGCTGTTGGTCAAGAACAAGAATCCGGATCCATCCTTGATCAGCCCGCCTGCGCCTGAAACCTTGCCGCTGATGTTGATGTGCGCACCGTTGTTGATCAGCGGGCCACCGGCGGAACCGGTGTCGGACAGCGTAACGACACCAGTGATGGCCGCGCCCATGTAGCCGCCATCGAAGTCGCCAGGATTGAGCGGGCGGCCGTTCTGCAGAGCGCCGGTGAAGGTGGTGGTTGGTCCGGAGACAAGGGCTTGACCCTGGCCGGTGAGGGTTACGGCGTTGGCAATGCTCCGGCCAGCCAGATTGAGTGAGCCGCCATCGTTTACAGTGATCGCGCTGGTGCCAAAAGCAGTGCTAACGGCCCCGTTGATGCTGGCTTGATCTGGCCCCGCGGCCACCGACCCGCCATTGATGGATGTGGTGCCCGAATAGGTATTGGCGCCGGAGAGTATGAGCGTGCCGGTGCCGACCTTGGTCAGCTTGGCGCTTGAGTGCAGATCGCTAATGGTCCCGCTGAAGATGGACAGGCCTGCAACGTTGTAAGTGCCGGCGGCGTAGTTATTGACGCCAGTCGTGATTCCGGCCGGGTCGCCCGGGTAGCCGCTGGTGAACCTGCCGGGTCCGGTGAGCGCATCAACGCTCACCGCCGCCTCCACACCGCTGAACGTCGCCCCGGCCGCGATATTGAGAGAAGCCAGATTGTTGGTCCAGGCTTCGTTTCCGTGGGAGCCGCCGATGAGCATGCCGCCCTGCACATCGATCTGGCTGCCGGCGCCTAACGCGAAAGTGGCGCCACCTTGACCCCAGAAGAGGTCGCCGCCGCCCGTTTTGGATAAGGTGCCATTGCCGGTGAACTGCACCGACCCGCCGTTGGGCAGATAGTCCTTGTGCGCACCGTCGACCACGTCGAAATTCAGCGTTGCGCCGGAGGCGATGTTGAAGCCGGAAGTGGCGGAGCCCCCGGATGCAGTGGTGGTTGACTTCAAAGACAGCGTTCCCGCCGCTATGGTCGTCGCCCCCGAGTAGGTATTCGTCCCCGTCAGCGTAAGCGTGCCACTGCCGGTCTTGGTCAGCGAGGTTCCGGTCCCCGAGATCGTGCCGCTGTAGTCGCTGTTCCCACCCTGACTGACGGTGACAGCCCCGCCTGCCAGCGCCAGATTGCC
>RGVP01000296.1 GCA_010027235.1 bacterium | reverse complement strand
AACCGTTATATAACGGTTTATCTAAATGCCCTACGAAGCACTGAGCCAAGATCGTCTTCGCCAAGCGTTGCGGCGCTTGGGCGAGTTGGCGCGGGCCGAGGGCGTGGAACTCGAACTCTCCCTTTACGGCGGTGCCGTCTTCACCTTGGTCTATGGGTCGCGCGAGAGCACCAAGGACGTCGATGGCATCATCCGCCCCAGCGAGATCGGTCGCAAACTCGCGCGGCAAGTCGCCCGCGAACAGACCTTGCCCGAGGATTGGCTGAACAGCGACGTCGCCCAGTTTCTCGCCGAGCGCGAAGAACGACGCCCCTACCCCAAGGATGATCTTGGCTCTGGATTGGTCGTCACCATTCCCACCGCGGCCTACCTGCTCGCACTAAAATTACGGGCCTGCCGTCCTCCCCTGCCCGGATACCCGGGAGACGAGGCAGACATTCTATTTCTGCTCGGGAAACTTCAACCGGCTGCACGCGAGGACATTGACATCCTTTTCGCGCGCTTCTTCCCCCACGACGTCCTATCTCCGCGAGCGGAGGATATTATCGACGACTGGCTGACCCGTGGCGATTGAACGACTATGCAAGCCCGCCCCTCCAGTCTCGCCGATGTCGCCGTGCGCGCCGATTCGCTCGAATGCTTCGGTCGCGAGCTGGCCGACTGGCTGCACACCCTGCGCGCGCTCGGCTCGCGCCCCGCGTTGGCCGCCACCATCGCCGAAGCGCCGGCCCGGCTAGCCGGCCGTTTCCCCGAGGGAGCCTTGGCTGACGCCACGCTCGCCGCCTACGCCGACTTGCTGGCGGACCGTGCGGGCTTCGCGCCGCCGGCCTGGTGCTTCGGCGCCGAACGGGTCTCGCCCGAACCGTGGTTCGCAAGCTCCGGGCCGCGGGGTCGGGTGCTCGCGCTGCGCGACTCCCCGCCCGCTTTTAAGCGCCGTAACCTCTTCTCCGCCGCCCCAGACCTACCGGTGCGCCTGCGCGCCGGGCGGCCGCCCGTGGCCGCCGAGCAACGCCGCGCCAAAAATGCCGAGCGACAGCGTCGCTTCCAGCAACGCCGCCTCGAACTGCTACGCACCTTAACCAAAAGAGACTAGAAGGGTTAGGCCGAGTTTGGTTGCAGAGTCGTCGGCAAAGTCGATGGAGAGAATCTTCGGTTGGGATAAACCGTTATCCGCGCCAACCACGATGAGATCGGGTTGCCCCAACCGCCTGCTCAAACCACCACCGACTTTTTCAGCGCCAGCCGGGCGGCCATCGCACCATGCACGGTGAGCTGCAGTGGGTGGTAGATGAGCAGAGGCAGCAAAATCAACCCGGTGCGCGGATCGCCGGCGAAGATGACGCCCGCCAGCGGCACACCGGAGGCGAGGGTCTTTTGCACCGCGCAAAATTCCGCCGCGATACCGTCGCCCCCCTTTAGCCCCGCCGCCCGCACCAATGCACGCGTCGCGCAGGTCGCCGCCGCAAACAAGCCGACCGCGGTCGCTAGCGCCTCGAGTGGGAGCGTCGCGCCGTGCTGCGTCCAGACCTTGCCCTTCGAGGCGTCGCAGAACGCCGCAAATACGATGAACAAAATCACCGCCGTGCTGAGGGTGCCGAGACGCTTTTTGTGCTGCGTCGCCCAATCGCCCAGGCGCAGGCGCAGGAGTTGCCCGACCAGCAGCGGCGCGAGGATAAGTTTCAACAACTCCACAACGATCTTAGTCGCATCCACACCGCCACCCGCCCCGCCTAGGTTTACCCCCTGCAAATTCATCGAGAACGCGAGCAAGGCCGGCGTCAGCACGATGCCAAGCAGGCTGGAGAGCACCGCGTTGCA
>RGVP01000295.1 GCA_010027235.1 bacterium | reverse complement strand
GGACCTGCCCAAACGCCCGCGCGCCGGCAAAGCCGGTCGCCCCGATACCAAAGCTACCCCACCCGCCAAACCGTCTAAATCCGCCAAACCCGGACGAGACGGCGCCCGAGCCTTCAAAGCTCGGCGTAACCGTTCAACCTGAGCAACCTGCGCAGACGAGCTCATGCCTTTCGCTTAGACCGGCGATAGGATCGAGAACACCATCGGCATAGAACCCGCCTGAATACCCCGCCGCCTAAAGTAGCCCGCTCACGCCCCAACCCGCGGCTGTGCCCAGACCCGCCGCCCGCAGCCTAAAGCAGCGTCCGCCCCTTTCAACCTTCCATTCCCCGGCAGCACCCTGCGGCCCTGCGGTTTGCCAAATCGTAACTCCGGACTTGCGCCGACCCTTGCGGTTAAACACGTTCACCACCCCGTCAGTGTGACGGCGCGATCGCCAAGTGGTAAGGCCGAGCTCTGCAAAAGCTCTACCGCCGGTTCGATTCCGGCTCGCGCCTCCAATTTCCCATCCTACGTCTCGTCCATCAGAGCCGGCAAAGTGCCGGTTTTAAAAGGGCCCGACTGAAGCTTTACCGCTTGGCGTCCATACGTTTTACCGCCGGCCCTAGTAGTCCATATGGCAAAACCAACCGCTTCCCGGGGGTTTTACGTTGAAGGCGGCCGCGTGTCGTCCCTTCGTCACCTGAGTTTTCCACCTATTTTTTCCGGACCATGCTTCCCGCCCCGCCCCTGCTCGCTTCCGTAAACGTCATCCAGGTTTTCTCCACCACCGACCTCGTCGGGCAGGTGATTACCGTGGGCTTAGGTATCTTCAGCATTATCGCGTGGACGGTGATGTTCGGGAAATTCTCCGAGCTGAAGCGCCTCCGCCTGCTCAACCTAACCTTCGAACAACGCCTGCGCGACGAACGCACCTTGCTCGACCTGCCCGAATCTTTCCGCACCCGCCGCTCCATCCCCTACGCCGACGTCTATGCCGATGCCGTCGAGGCCTATTGGCGCGCCGCCTCTATCCTGAAAGAAAAGGGGATCGACTCAGGTCGCGCCCGCCTCGAACACGCGGAGAACGGCATCCAGCGCGCCATCGCCCGCCAGACCTTGCGCTACGAAAGCAGCATGATCTTCCTCGCCTCCATCGTCTCCGGCGCCCCTTTCCTCGGTCTCTTCGGAACTGTTTGGGGCGTTATGGAGGTCTTCACCGCCGTTTCTATGCAGGCCTCCGCCAACCTCCAGACCCTGGCCCCCGGCGTATCCGCCGCCCTCATGACCACAATCGCCGGCCTGGTCGTAGCCATCCCCTCCGTCTTCGGCTACAACGCCCTCCTGACCAAGACCCGTCAGCTTACCACCGAGTTGGAGAACTTTTCCTCCGCCCTAGCCGACCGCCTCGAGCTGGAATCGAAATGAGCCGACCGACATCCTGCCGCATCAGCTAAACGGATACGCCCCATGGCCCGCACCTTCCGCCGTCACCGCCAGATGCACGCGCTCTCCGAGCTGAACGTGACCAACCTGCTCGATCTAGCTTTCGTGCTCCTGATCATCTTCATGATCGCCACGCCCCTGATCAACCAGGAGCAGACCCTGCCGGTGAACCTGCCGGTGGAGTCGATGAGCCCCCAGACCCCGCCTGACCACGACACGAAGTTCATCGCCGTCACCATTAAACTCGACGGCACCTACTTGATCGAGCCAGACACCCGCCGACCCGTCACCGAACGCGAACTGGCCGCCCGCCTCGCCAACCTCGCCGCAACGTCCGCAGGCGCCAAAAGCCAGCCCGTCATCCGTATCCGCGCCGACGCGCAAGTGCCCTACCAGCGCGTGAT
>RGVP01000294.1 GCA_010027235.1 bacterium | reverse complement strand
TGGATTCGGCCTCCTGGTATTTCTCCTGCACCTGGTTCATCTCCTTCTCGAGCTTTTCGATCTGCTCGATCGGCGCGGTCTTCTTCTCCCGCTCGGCGGGCTTGACGTCGGTGCGCTGCTCGGGCGGCGTGGCCTTGAGCAGTGCCTCGGCATGCGCCACGGTGATCGTGTTGCTGGCGATCATCAGTTCCACCGCCTCCACCTGGCGGGCGGCCTTCATGTTGCGCAGGATGCGCGTGACATCCGGGGTGAACTGCTTGTCTTGCAGCAGCTCGATGGCCTCGGGGCAAATGCCTTCGAGCAGGTTGATGCGCCGGTTGATGGAGCTCAGGTTGACGTTGAACGCCCGGGCCAGCCGCTCCTTGCTCACACCCCGGTCGATGGCGCGGCGGATCATGTAATGCTCGGCGATGGTCGACAGTCTATTGATGTGATGGTTGTAGGAAAAAGTCTCGTCGTCCTTGGCGAAGAGGCAGGGGCCGACACTCATGCCCAGCTCCTTCAGTGCCAGCACGCGCAAGTGGCCGTCCAGAACCAAGTACTCAGGCTTTTTGCGGTCGGGTTGGATGACGGACAGCGGCTCGATCAGCCCTACCTCGTTGATGCTGGAGACGATCTGCTTGTATTTGCGGGTACTCATGACGCCGTCGGGCACCTTCTTGCTGGGCAGCAGCTGGTCCAGCGGCACCTGGTAGGTTTCCAGTTCGAAGCCCAGCAGGGTGTTGAGGGGCGCGGTCGGCAGGTTGGGGCCGTCGTGGCCGTCATCGCCACAGCCGGGTTGGTAGACGCCGGGATACATCTCGGTGAGGTTGCTTTGCGGGGCGTGGTGGTTGACTTGGCGTGCGGTGTTCACAGTGTGACTCCTTCAGGTTCGGGGTGGTCGGGTGTGCTGGCGCTGCCCAGGGTGTTGATCCGCTCGGCCAGATACTTGGGCAAGGTGTCCAGGCCCTCGGCGCGCAGCAGGTTGACGAAGTGCTCGTCGGCAAAGAGCTTCTTCAAGCCCTGCACCACCAACAACAGTCGCTGGTGGGCGTGCTCGGCTTTCAGGACCATCTTGCGCTGGCGTTCCACCTCGCGCTGGTAGGTGCGCACCAGGCTGTAGCTGGAGGTGGGCGGCTTGATCTGGTCCCGGTTGGGGGATGCGGGACCGTGCTCCAGTCGCTTTTCGATCAGGCGCTTGGCTTCGATGATCTGGCGGCCTTTGAGCTGGCCGTTCTCGTAGGCCTCTTGCAGCAGGTCGCCCAGATTGGCTTGGCCGTCCTCCCCGGTGGTGCTGGCGTTTTCGTTGGCCCGGGCGATTTCCAGCGCGGTGGTCAGCGGGATGGTCCCGCGCTGCACACCCTCAATCAGGCGCTCCTCCCCCTGGTCGAGCAGGAAGACGATGTCTTTAACGTACTTGGGTGAGAGGCCCGTCTTCTGGATGATGATCTCGGCGCTGTAGCCGCGTTTGCGCAGTACCTCGATGTCGGCCAGGATCTCCAGCGGGCGGTAGCCGCGCCGGGCGATGTTCTCGGCCAGGCTCATGATGAAGGCGTCTTCGTCGGTCACATCCACCACCAGGGCGGGGATGTGGGTCTCGCCCAGGATGCGGAAGGCGTTGAGCCGCCCCTCACCGCAGACCAGCATGTAGCGCGGGTCACCATCGTCACCCGGGCGCTCGGCCACGGTGATGGGTTTTTTGAGGCCGATGGCGCGGATGCTGTCCACGATCTCCTCAAAGACCTTCATGTTGCGGTCGCGGGAGTTGAGGATCTCGATCCGGTTGATGGGAACGAGGGTTACGGTTTCGGGGGTGCCAGTCAGCATGCGGGGCTCCTGTTTTGGAGTGGG
>RGVP01000293.1 GCA_010027235.1 bacterium | reverse complement strand
TCCGCTCCTATGAGCGCCGCCGCAATGGGCAGCCGGAGCATGTTTCTGACTATCACCAACGCCGTGCGCGGGGCGCTGCGCCGCCGGCGGCGGGCCAGGCTGTGCCCTCTGAGCGGCCGCCTGCGGCGGTTGCGGCGCCGCGGGCGTCCTACACCGCTTTCGTAGGAGGTGCGGCCGATGGGGAGTTTGGTAATGTTCGCGATTTTAAGGTCAATGGCGTTCGAGTTGGTTCGGGAGGTGCAATAAAATATTATTCCCACGACGAAGCTGAAAAACTCCTCAACGACATCCGCGCCCAGCCGCCCGGAACACGCATTGTGCTTGTTGGCCATAGCTGGGGCGGCGATACGGCCGCAGGGGTTGCGGCACGGCTGGGGGGGGAGGGCAGGCCGATTGATATGCTCGTCACCGTAGATCCGGTTGGCAACGGGAATTCTGAGGACTTCTTTACGCGTGTTCGCGCCGGAAGCAGAGAGTGGATTAATGTTCAGGCCACCGGAGGAAACTGGCATGATCCTGATAACCTCATCGCGCGTATCGGCAATCGCTATGGCAGCGCCCCGCAGCGCTTTGCTGATCAAAACATCGCTGCGCCATACCGGCATGGAGCCTTTGGCGACCTTGTCGAACATCCGGGCGCAGATGGCCGAAGCGCTCTGCGGCGGGCTTTGAGCCAATGAGACTATGGGCGAGGCTGACACTGCTGTTTCCGCTGCTGCTTGTTGCAGCCTGCGGGACCGCGCAAATCAGGCTGGAGCAGGTGGGGCCGGCCTCGTCTCTGCCGCCGCAGATTGTGCCGAATATGCGTTACCTGTCGAGCCCGGTGGGCATCGTCGTCATGCTATCCTCGGAAACCGATATTATGGACCGAAATAACGGGTTGGGTGTGCTTCGATTGGCGGTCGAACTTTGTCCTGCATTGGAGCGGCGCAGGCCTTGGTGGAACGGGGATCGTTACCTGCTCGACGATGATAGTATTTATGATGAATTGGGGCGCCCCCTCGATGGACCAATGAGTTACTTTGGCCCTGCGCCCCGCCGCCCTGACGGGCGGATCAATTATTGGATACCGATCAGAGCCTATACCCCTCGGCGCGTTGGTACTAACCGCTCTACGGGGCTGGAGCAACAATGGACAGCGGAACACGACATGAGGCGTGACCCCAGGGATATTTGTATCACCATCACGGATGGGGTGATACTGCGCGGACTACGCTTCAGCAATACTTTGGTCATCCCCGCCGCTGCGGTGAGTGCGGCCCTGGCGGCTGGACCCTGAGGCGGGTCTCGCCGTGGTGCGGAGCCTTGCCGCTGGGCGGAGGGGCGAGAACAGGGCCCGTCTGACTCGGTGGTTTGTAGGGATGTCGGAAAATGGGTTTAAAATAAAGTCTTTGGCATAAAATATTGTGAATTTGCTCGTGATGCCGCATGCTTCGCCGAAGCGCGCCGGAACGGGCATTGAGCAGATGAGATCATGGACGAGGCTGACACTGCTGTTTCCGCTGCTGCTTGTTGCTGCCTGCGGGACCGCGCAATTCAGGTTGGAGCAGGTGGGGCCGGCCTCGTCTATGCCGTCGCAGATCGTGCCGGATATGCGATACCGGTCGAGCCCGGTGGGCATTGTCGTCATGCTATCCTCGGAATCTGATATTCTTGATGACAATAACGGATTGGGGGTACTTCAATTGGCGGTGGAACTTTGCCCCGCATTGGAGCGGCGCCGGCCCTGGTGGAACGGGGATCGTTTCCGGCTCGACCGCGATAGTATTTATGATGAACTGGGCCGGTCCTACGAGAGGCCTTTGCCCTTTGGCCCTGCGCCCCGCCGCCCTGACGGGCGGATCAATTATTGGATACCG
>RGVP01000292.1 GCA_010027235.1 bacterium | reverse complement strand
GACAGCGACAGCGTCGCCCTAATAGAGTCACGTCTGTTCATCGAATCATTCCTGCGTAGCAAAGGGTATCAGCGCGCAAACGGCGGCACGTACTGGGGCGTGGAGTCTTCCCAGATACTGTCGGTGATCTGGCGCTTGCCACTGCCGTCTGCATTCATGACGAACAGCTGCCCGTAAGGCTGGAAGGTCTGGTCGTAGTGGCAGGCCTCGTCGCGGTAGCCGGCCATGCCGCTGTTGTAAAGGATCTGCCGGCCGTCGGCCGTCCACACCGCATGGCCGTCGCTAGCCGGATGGTCGGTCAGACGTTTCAGGTCGCTGCCGTCCGGACGCACAGTGTAGAGGTCGAAGTTGGACCAGATGCTGTCGGGCAGCCGCACGCCGCGGTTGAACAGGATGCGGGTTCCATCGGGCGACCAGATGGGCATGTTGTCGTAGCCGCTGGTGATGCGCCGCACCTGGCGAGTTTCCAGGTCAAGCACGCCCAGACCGCCCAGCGATGCGCTGCGAGGGTCTTCGTTGGCGATGCGGAACACCACCGCCTTGCCGTCAGCCGAATAGCTAGGGAAGCCGGCGTTGAAAATGCTGTCGTCGGTCAGTCGTTCCAGTCCGGTGCCGTCGCGGCGCACGCGCATTAGGTGTGCCCTTCCCTTACCGCGCTGAGTGAACCACTCGCCGACACCGAAGACGATCCATTGGCCGTCGGGCGACCAGACCGGAAAGAACGCACCCGCTAGGCCACGACGGACCAAGGTCGGGTCAAGACCGCTCTGTTTGGTCACGTCATAGATTCGGCGGCGATCGCTGCCATCGGCCCGCATGACATCCACCGAACCGTCTTCGCCCTTGGCGGTCAGCACCATCCAGCCGTCTTTCGAGAAAGCCGGCCAAACATCGGTGTATCGGTAATCGCGTGCCGGGTCCCAGCTGTAGAGCGGCTGATTCTGTTTCCAACCACGCCAAGTGAACTTCTCGTACACAATCCGCTGGCCGTCAGGCGACCAAGCGGGCGTGCGCAGGTTAGGGATTTTCACTACTGCCTTGCCGGCCATGTTGGAGTAAAGGCCCTCTTTCGGTCCCCCTTTGTGGCGGTAGACAATTTCGCCGCTGGCCAGGTACTGTGGACTGATCTTAAAGCCGGGGCCGCTTGTGTGCACCGTACGCTCGCCGCTGGCGACATCGACCGAGACAATCTGTGATTCGATCTGCGGCAGCAAGTCGGGCCGCAGCACCCAGTAGGTGTATTCGGCCAGGGTTTCGTAGAACACGATGCGCTTGCCATCGGGCGACCATTTGGGCGAGCCCAGGCAGTGGTCCTTGCGGCTGGCTACTTGCCGGAAGCCGCTGCCGTCCGCACGAATCGCATACACGCTCAGCTCTTGGGTGTGTTCCCAGCCAGCGCCTTCGTGGTGGCCTTTCCAGTCGGTGTTGCGGTCGGAAGAGAAGGCGAGCCACTGGCCGTCGGGCGACCAGCTGGGGCGGAAGAAGCCGTTGGGGGAATCGGCCTTGGCGGCGATGGAACCGGTGAGGTTGCGCAGGCGGCGCGTGGATAGATCCATAACCCATATGTTGGCAATAAATGTGTCCCGCGTGCTCACGAAGGCAAGCTGATTACCGTCCGGTGAGAACACGGCAGCATCTTCGACTGATGGGCTATCAGTAAGGCGCTCGACCTGTGTGCCATCGGAACGGCAGCGGTATAGGTTAGAGTTGCCAAGGCCGTCACGCTCGGAGGTGAAGACGATCCACTGGCCGTCGGCAGAGAAGTTGGCGTTGTAGTCTAGCGTGCCGCTGTTGACTAGTTTAAGTTCGTTGCTGCCATCGGCATTGGCGATGAACAGTTGCGACGCCGAGGGGCCAATA
>RGVP01000291.1 GCA_010027235.1 bacterium | reverse complement strand
TCCTCGTCGTCCGAGTCTTCGTCATCTGCTTCTTCGTCCTCGTCGTCGCCTTCGGCCTTGGGTTTGGCATCCTCGTCGTCCTTGTCCTCGTCGTCCTCGTCCCACTTGAGGGAAGCGTCGCCCTTGATGGACTCCTCGTCCTCGTCATCGACGGAGGGCAGGTCGGCGTCATCGATCTCGGCGTCGTCCTCGGTGGCGGGGGCGCGATCGCCTTCCTCGTCATCCTCGTCGAATCCGGCAGGGGTGTAGTCAAGGATGCCGCAGAGTTCGTCGAATACGTGCACGGCTTTGCCTTCGATGAAGCTGGCGTTTTGTTCTTCGCGGAGCTCCTCCTCGACCTCGTCTACGGTGAGTTTGGCTTCAAACTTGAAAACGTCGTTCAGTAGTTTGACGCGGCAGCGGGTGAGGTGGTCGAGCAGATCGGCAAAGGGGCCGTTCTCGTCGTCCACCACGTCGGCGAGCACAAAAAGTTTTTCCTCTGAATCGAAGACCGAGTCCTTCACGCGCTTCAGGCGGATGCGGGCTTTGCCGGCCTCCTTCTCGATACGGAAGGGGATGAAGGCGGCTTCGAAAAGGTCCTGGTCGAAACCGTAGTCTCGGAGGGGTTCGCAGAGGTCGATCAGGTGTGAGGCCTGACGGGGATCAATGATGCTCAGGCCGTCGGTATCCCAGCGCACGGGGTCGCTGACTTCGTCGACCCACCAGTTGTGGTCTTCACCGAGACGGACGATACACCAGTCGAGAATAGCAGAGGAATTGGCCATGGTTTACAGCAGGGAAATAGGGGGAGCGGCGCGCAGCCATGCGCAGGGGGGGAGGCGAGTCAAACCGCGAAAATCAGGTTTTTTTCAAGCCTGCAGGCGGTGTGGCGGGTGGGTTGCGCGGGCCAACCGTCCGGTCGCTTCTGGTTTCGGGAGGAAGCGGCGCGGAAAATAGGCGCGTGGCTTGCCTTCGTGTGGCGGGCTTGCGGGGATGCGGTTTTAATCATGGGCAACTTCTATCGTCAGGTGGTGAAACCGCTGCTGTTCCGTCTGGATGTGGAGCAGGCGCATGAGCTGGGCGTCGATGCGCTGGCGCTGCTTGGGCGGCTGGGGCCGGTGTGTCGCCTGCTGGAGGCTTGGAATGGACTCTCGCCGGCTCAGCACCGACCGGTGCGGGTGTGGGGTTTGGATTTCCCTAATGCGATCGGTCTGGCGGCGGGTTTTGATAAAAATGCGCGCGCTTGGCCCGCGGCGGCCGCGCTGGGTTTTGGACATGTGGAGATCGGCACGGTCACGGCGCTGGCGCAACCGGGCAACCCGACCCCTCGCTTATTCCGGTATCCGGAGGAGTGCGCGGTGATCAATCGCATGGGTTTTAACAATGCCGGCAGCGACGCGGTGGCGGCGCGCTTGGCGGGTCAGCCGGGCATCGGGCAACGGCGTATTCCGCTCGGGATCAATCTGGGCAAATCCAAGGTAACACCCAACGAGGAGGCGGCGCGCGATTATCTGGAGAGTTTTGGCCGGTTGGCGGACCACGCAGATTACGTGGTGGTGAATGTTTCCAGTCCGAACACCCCGGGCTTACGCTCCTTGCAAGATGAGCGGCCCTTACGCGAGTTGCTGGGTGCCTTGAGCGCGGCCAACCGGGCGCGCGGGCCGGAGCGCCGTCCGCTGTTGCTAAAGATCGCGCCCGATCTGGGCTGGGCGCAGATCGATGCAGTGCTGGGGGTGATCGCGGAGTTCGGGCTGGATGGGATCATTGCGACCAACACGACGCTGGCCCGCCCAGGGAGCTTTGCCGAGGTGGGGCAGGCGGGCGGGCTTAGCGGCGCACCGCTGCGGCGGCGCAGCACCGCTGTAGTGGCCTACATCGCGC
>RGVP01000030.1 GCA_010027235.1 bacterium | reverse complement strand
CTGGATTTGCGGTTTGGTTGGGCTTTGGTGCAGGAGCGTAGGGTGGGTAATGGTTTCGCCGCGCGCCAGTGAGGCGACGAGGCAGGCCATTTGGAGCGGGGTGAGGGCGAGGTCGCCCTGGCCGATGGAGACGTTAGCGGTATCCCCCGGGAACCAGCGGTCGCCTCGACGGGTCTCTTTCCAAGCTGGATCTGGAACGAGCATGCGGCGGGCTTCGTGGGGCAAGTCTATCCCGGTAGGACGGTCCAACCCGTGCAACCGGGCTTCGGCCGCGATGGCGTCGATCCCAGTCTGGAGGCCGTAGTGGTAGAAAAACGTGTTACAACTCTTTTCAAGTGCCTGAGGTAAGGTGATCACACCTCGGTCGCGGTGATTGTTGCAGACAAAGACGCGGCCGCCCACCTGGTAGGTGCCGGTGCATTCGACCTGAGAATCGGGCAGGATGTGGCCGGTGCGTAGGCCGGCCAGGGCGGTTACGAGTTTGAAGGTGGAACCCGGTGGGTAGAGGCCCTGAGTAGCGCGGTTGAGCCAGGCACCTTGGCGGTTGATTTCTTCGGCGTTTTTCTCGGTTAGGCGCGGGGTGAAATCATTGAGGTCGTAATCGGGGTGGCTGGCCAGCACTAGGACTTCTCCGGAGGCGATATCGAGGGTCACGGCGGCACCGGCTAGGCCGCTCTCGGCCATCTGAGTTTCCGCTGCGCGTTGCAGGTCGAGATCAAGGCTGGTAACGATATCCGCGCCCTGGGTGGGGCGGCGTTTTTCCAGCGGGGGCTGGAGGCGATAGCCGGCAGGGTCGACTCGATAGATGGCACCTCCAGCTTGGCCCTGAAGGCGGGCGTCGAGGGCGGCCTCCAGGCCTTGGCGTCCGACTGAACCGCGCATTTTAAACGTGGTCAGCTCCGCGCCGGGGAGTCCTTCGTCCACTGCTAGGTCATCGTCCGAAGCAGTGTAGCCGAGGGTGTGGGCTGCGAGTCTGCCGTGAGGGTAGGAGCGCGTCGAGGCGGTGTAGACCTGGAGAGGTGAGTTGACGGGCAACTGTTCCAGAAGCCGAGAGTAGGCCTCCGGAGTGATGTCCTCGAGCAGAATGAAAGGGAGGATGCGCGCCTGACTGTAGTGACGCTCCAGCGCTTCGGCGTTCACTTTTTCGCGAATGCCGAGGATCCGGTTTATGGTCTGCAGATAACCCTGAACCACGGAAACTCTGGCGATTCTTTCCAGTTGGGCGGCGTTCGGCAGGTCCTTGTCGCCGGTCTCGCGGTAATTGCGACGCACGCGGAGGTATTCCCTGCGAAATTCGGTGCGCAGCTCATCAAGATTGAGAGTCACGGCGAAGCGGGGGCGGTTGCCCACCAGTAATCTGCCCTCGCGGTCGAAGAGGTTTCCGCGGGGGCCGGGCACGACCACGCGACGCTGGCTCTGCACAGTTTCGCGTTCGCGATGCAGATCAGTCCGGCCGAGTTGCTGGTAGGCTAGTCCGGCGGCCAAGGTAGCCAGCAACAAAGCAAGGAGACCGTAAAAAAGCCAAAGCCGCGGGTCGTAGCCGCGGTGGGACTCGACCATTGAGCCGGGACGGTCTGGCGCAGAGGAGCGCGGGGCGTAGGCCATGTTCAGACGGGGCGGCGCGCTCTTTTGGCCGGCGGGGCGCCAGCGAGAGTAAGCATGCCGTTTTGTAGGGCGAGAAACCAGGGTCCCGTCAGTGCGGTGAACACCTGCGATAGGATGAGGTCAGCCAGTAGGCGCTGAGCGCCGGCGCTGGAATCCGGCAGGGCGCCCAGATCGATCACGGCGAGCAGCACGAAGAGGGCGAGGTTTACGAACAGAGCCGAGACTACTCCGACCAGAGTTTCCTCATGTGGCAGTCGGCGAGCGGCGTTGTGCAGAAACCCAAAGGCGATACCGAGTAGTGCGGCCTGTCGGCCAAAAGGGGTCATGGCGGCGGCATCGAGCCAGAGGCCGGAGAAAAGCACCACCGCGAGCCCTGTTGCGGTGGGCAAGCGCAGCGCAGCATACGCGATCAGGAGGCCGGGGGCGGAGACCGTCAAGGCGAGCGGCGCAAGCGCATGGTTTAGCTGTGCGATGATCGCGATCAAGATGCCGGAGCAAGCCAGCAGGGCGAGGGCCTGACGTGAGTCACGGAACATCACGGAACGGGGTCGAGAGGCACTAGCACGGTGACCTCGGTCAGGCTTCCAAGGCGTGGATCAAGAACGGCGCGTCCGGTCTTAAAAAGCCCGTCAGTGCTTGCTTCCAAGGTAAGGACTTCGCCGACGTAAAGTCCGGGCGGATAAACGCCGCCTAGGCCCGAAGTCACTAGCCGTCGGGGCGAGGCGGGGGTGGCGAAAACATCGAGCGGGACGTATTCCAACATGGCTTCGGCGGGCCGTAAGGGTGCGTTCACGCCCCCTTGGAAGCTCACGGGGCGGTCGTCGCCATCGAATACGGCGGCAAGCCGCAGGCCCGGGCTGCTGATTAACTCGACCACTGCGGTGTTGGCGTGGACCTCGGCCACGCGCCCCACGAGGCCGCCGCTGTAGATGGCCGGCGCGCCGACGCGCAGTCCGTGATTTGCGCCCTTGCGTATCACCAGGCGCTGCCACCAGGCGGAAAAATCCCTTCTCACCACACGGGCAGGTTCAGCTCGGAAATCTCCGTAGGACGGCAGACGTAGCAAATCCTCGAGCCGAGTAATCTCATTCCTCAAACGGGTATCGTCCTGGAGGCGGAGTTCGTAGGATGCGTTCAGGCGGGCTAGGTCGCGTGCTGCCTCAATCAGCTCATTTTTAGAGCGGGTTTTTTGCGACCAGAAATCTTGGAGATCACGGGCGTAGGAGGCGGCTATATCTACTGGGGCCTGTAGTTCGTAGAAACCCAGGCGGGCGACGCGTTTGACCGCGGTGGGCAGGATGAGCCAGACGAGCAGGACGATGCCTAGTGTGAAAAAAGGGCGGGCTTGGTCGAAGCGCGGCACGGAGCGGAAGGGAGCGGAATTCCGAGGGAGGATTTAAGGCCCGGATGGGGAGAGGGCCAGTCCGCCCGGCTTAGACGTTCTGCAGCACCCAGTTTAGATCGTCCAGAACTGCGCCTGTGCCGTTGGCAACGGCGGAGAGGGGGTCGTCGGCCACGGTAACGGGCAGGCCGGTTTTTTCAGAAAGCAGGCGGTCAATTCCGCGGATCAGGGCGCCGCCTCCGGCCATAACGAATCCCCGGTCTACAAGGTCAGCGGAGAGCTCGGGGGGGCAGCGTTCCAGCGTGGAGCGAACCGCATCTACGATGGATGAGATGGGATCGCTCAGTGCTTCCCGAATTTCTTGGGACGTGATGTGAATGGTCTTGGGCAGGCCCGCAACGGAATCGCGGCCTTTCACTTCCATGGTCAGTTCCTCGTCGAGGGGGTAAGCTGAACCTACGCGCAGTTTTATCTCTTCGGCGGTGCGTTCGCCGATCAGCAGATTGTAGGCGCGCTTCATGTAGTTCACTATCGCGCTGTCCAATTCGTCACCGGCGACGCGAATGGATTTGCTGAACACAATGCCCGAAAGGGATATAATGGCGATTTCGGTGGTGCCGCCGCCGATGTCCACGATCATATTCGCGGCCGGTTCGTCAATGGGCAGGCCGACGCCTATAGCAGCGGCCATGGGCTCAGGAATGGTGATCACGTCGCGTGCGCCGGCGTGAGTGGCGGAGTCCTTTACTGCGCGTTTCTCCACCTCGGTGATGCCGGAGGGGATAGCGATCACGACCCGAGGATTTACGCGCAGGGCATTGTTATGCACTTTGCGGATGAAGTAGCGCAGCATCGCCTCGGTGACGTCGAAGTCGGCGATCACGCCGTCTTTCATCGGGCGAATGGCGGTGATGTTACCTGGAGTGCGCCCCAGCATTTTCTTGGCCTCATCGCCTACGGCGCGAACTTTGCGGGTTTGTGTATCAAGCGCTACCACCGAGGGTTCCCGCAGAACAATACCCTTGTCTTTAACGTAGACTAGGGTGTTGGCGGTGCCTAGGTCGATGCCGATGTCGTTGGAGAAGTAGCCGAAAAAAGAGGACATGGAGACGTAAGGGGAGAGCGGGGGCGCGGATGATTACTAAGAACATCCAATTCGCAGGCCTAAGGGTGTCAAAAGGTAAAACCCCGGTTCTGCTAACGAGCAGGGGATGGGTTTCCGGGGAAACTGGCTCAAAGAATGGCTGGTTATTGTTGGCAGGGATTGAAAAATGCGGCGGAAGCATCCGTTTTGGCTCCATGGCTAAGGCACCTGTTAATGTCCGGGTTTACTATGTTCTGCCCTGCTGTCTGCTCCTGCTCAATCTGGTCAATGCTACGATCGGTTATCAGGCGGGGCGGTTCGAGGATCCGTGGGTGCGAACTTTGGTGGTGATGGGGCTGGTGCTCTTTGGTTCTTCGTTGGTGGCTTTCGTGGTGGCACCCGGGTTGGAATTTTTTATTCGCTGGCTGCATCGCGTCAGTCGGGCGCAGGCGGGTGGGCTGGGTGAGGCCTTGTTTCTTATCGCTTTGGGGGCGGGGGTATTCTGGCTGTATTATCAATTGGTCAACCACGGCATCGAATCGCTTCTGCCTTTGGACTGGCGGCATGTTTGAGTGTTGGTCAAACGCTGTCTAACATGCACGAAGCCGCCTTCATCCAAGATCTTGCGGTCATTCTCGCGGCGGCGGCCGGGCTGGGTTGGTTGTGCCAGCGCATCGGCTTGTCGGCGGTGGTAGGCTACCTCGTGGCGGGCATGGTGGTGGGGCCGTATACGCCGCCTTTTTCGCTGGTTACGGATGATGCGAGTATCGCGACGGCGGCGGAGGTGGGGCTGGTGTTCCTAATGTTTTCCATCGGCTTGCGGTTGAGTTTTCGCCGCTTGCAACGACTTGGTTTGGGTCTGGTCCTGGCGGTCTTCATCGGCGCGGTTCTGGTTTATTATGCTACCCGTGGTCTCGGGTTAGTGGCCGGACTGGATGGTGGGCAGACCTTATTTTTGGCGGCGATGCTCATGGTTTCGTCTTCTGCTATCATCAGCAAGGTGCTGCATGAGACTGGGGCCGGGCACGAGCGACACGGACAACTGGCAATGGGAGTCGCGGTGCTGGAGGACGTGGTGGCGGTGGTCATGCTCACCGTGCTTAACTCGGTGGTCGCGCTCGGAGAGGGTGGTGCGGGCGGGGGTGGCTTGGCCGCCACGCTGGGTGGTTTTGGGGCATTCGTGGTCTTTGCGGGTGTGCTTGGACTGCTTTTAGTGCCGTGGCTCTTACGCGTATTGAGCGTGAAGGCGGACGAGGAGTTGCAAACGCTGGCGACCGCCGCCTTATTGTTTGGACTGGCCATCATCGCTCAACGCGCGGGCTACTCCTTGGCATTGGGCGCCTTTCTTATAGGCTGCATTGTGGCGGAGACACCCCATCGCCACTCGGTCGAGCGTATATTCGAGGGTATGCGCGATGTTTTCAGCGCGGTTTTTTTTGTGGCGATCGGTTTGCAGATTGATGTGCACGCGTTGGGTGAGGCTTGGTGGCTGGTGCTTGGTTTGGCTTTGTTTACCCTCATCGTGCGAGTAGGGGCGGTTTCAACGGGCTTGGTTTTGATCGGTCGTTCGCACCGAGATGCTCTGCGCGCCGGCTTGGTGGCTACCCCGATCGGGGAATTCTCTTTTATCATCGCCCAACTCGGTGTTGCAGCGAAAATGGTGCCGACGGTTTTTTATCCGCTCGCGGTGGGTTTGTCTCTGGTCACCTCTTTGACCGCACCGTTCCTTACTCGGAAGGCTGAACCTTTGGCGGAGGGCTTGCTTCGTGTGCGCCCGCGCTGGTTGGTAGGTATGCTCGAGTCCTATCAGGGTTGGCTTGAGCGTTTGGGGGAGAAGCAGGCCGGCAGCATGCTCTGGAAGCTCAGCCGTCGGCGTGTGATCCAGATCGTCGTTGAACTCTTGTTTGTGGCGGGGCTTTTGGCCAGTGCAGAGCAGCTTCAGCTCCTCATCACACGCTGGTTAAATGGACCGGGTTGGTTTTTTTGGACTGCCTTGGTGGCGGTTGCGCTGGTGCCTTTGTTCGCGGTCTGGCGCAATGTTTCCGTGCTCGCGCTCATGGTGGCTGAATTCAGCACTCAGGGAATGGTGGCGGACGTGCGTGACCGGTTACGTGGTTTGATTGCGCTTGGCGTGCGGATTGTGGCGACGGTGGCGATGGTGACCTGGGTGGCCTCGTTCGCACCGGCGGGGGCGTTGCGCTGGGCCTTACCTGCGAGTGCTTTGGTGGCGTTGGCGGCTTTTGTTTGGCTCAGGCAGCGCATGATATACTGGCATAGCGAGCTGGAGGTCGGTTTGCAGGACGTTTTGAGCGAGGCGGGCACTGTGCGCATGAGCTCGACCTCAGTGCCGTGGGCTGGTCGCCAGCACGAGGAATGGAATTTGAGTGTGGCTGATTGCGTGATCCCGGATCTGGCGGAGTGCTCCGGTCGCAGCCTGGCCCAGCTCGGATTGCGCGCGCGTTTTGGTTGCACCGTGGTGGGGGTGGAACGGCAGGGTTGCATGATTTCCCTGCCGGGTTCGAGCGAGTCACTTTTCCCTCGTGACAAGGTGCTTTTGCTTGGTGACCCGGAGCATATGGTCGCGGCTAAGGCGGCCCTCGGCGCGGTGGCGGCAACGGAGACCTCGGAATTCGATGCGGTAGGTCTGGAAACTATCTTGGTGCCAGCGGGGAGCCGGGCGGCGGGCTCGACCTTGGCTGCGCTGGCGCCTTCAGCCGTGCATGGGGTGCAGTTGGCGGGTATAGGTCGCGGCCATCTCCGTATTCTAAATCCTGGGCCGGGCGAGCGTTTGCAACCCGGGGATAAGTTGCTGGCTCTTGGCACCCCAGTGAAGCTCCGTGCCTTTCGTGCGTGGGTGCGCGATCTTCTACCCGCGGATGGATCAACCAGTGGCGGCGACGGAGACAACTGGGCTGATGGCGAGGTGAATGGCGTCGCGTAGTCGTTCTAGGCGCGGCGGCAGGATGGTCTCCGCGGGGCGGGCATTTTCGATATAAAAGTTATCGATCGCGACGTCGCGCTCCGTGCCGATACGAGCGAAAGTAATGTCGAAGCCATGATCGCTGATGAGTTTAGCTAACTTGAAGAGTAAGCCGATCTCGTCCCGGGCCTGCACCTCGACGATGGTGCGTTGCATGGAGAGTTCGTGGTAGACCTCCACAGTTGGGGGCAGTCCGCCGAGCTCGGCGGGGTTTTTATCCATGCCAAAACGGGAGCCGCGGACTTTTTTGGCTTGGGCGACTATGTCGGGGTAGAGATCCTTGTTGGTAACAAGCGCCTCTTCCACGGTGCGGGCGAAGATTTCCTGAGCCTTGGCTGATTGAACAACGCCGCGCCCGGGCTCGACCACGTAGAAGGTGTCGATGGCGATGTGGTCGTTGCGGGAGATGACCTTGGCGGAAAGGATGGAAAGGCCGGCCACGGAAAATGCGCCGGCGAGTTTGTAGAACAACCCTGCTCGGTCCCAAGTGACGACGTTAACGACCGTAAGCGAGCGGTTCAGGTCGTCGTGCCAAGCGATGACGGGGCTCAGGCTGCCGATGGCATCCGCCTGGTTAATGGAGGTGAGGAGTTGGTTCACCATCCGGATGTGCTGAGCAATCTGGTCTGCGTCAGTGTGTATAAAATAGCGCTCGGGGAGGAGCTGAAAGTGGGCGGTAATCTCGTCGGCGTTGATGCCGGGAATTTTTTTTGCGACGAGGTCCTGGTAGGTCGACTGCATGCGGGCGGTGTTTAGGTCGGCGATCTGAACTGCACCGTGGGTCAGTTGCTCGAGGGTGGCGCGGTAAAGCGTGCCGTGGAGGGTATCTTTGTAGCCGTTCCACAGGCCTGCAGCGGTGCCTCGAGCATCGCAAAGGGTGTGGACGTAAAGGTAGCGCAATTTGTCTGCCTCGGGAACGAGTTCTGCAAAAGCAGCGGCGGAAGCGGGGTCATCGACATCCCGCTTCTGCCAAAACCGTGCCATGATTAGGTGATATTTTATAACAAAAATGACGATTTCCTGTTCGGCTTGGTTGATCTCCATTCGCGCCAGCAGTGGCAGGGCGATTTCGACGCCGAAATCTGCGTGCCCTTTGATGCCCTTGGCTTTGCCAATGTCGTGCAGCAGCAGGATGAGATAGAGCAGGGTGGGGTTGGCGGTCTCGTGCAGGACGTCGCGGTATTTTTTTTCAAGTGTTTCGCTGCCAGCGAAGATCAGATCGAGTTCGCGGATGGCGTTTAGCGTGTGGATATCGGCGGTGTAGCGGTGATAGAATTCATGCTGGACTAGGCAGGTCAGGCCTTGGAACTCGGGGATAAAGCGACCGAGCACGCCGAGTTCGTGCATGAGCGCGAGGGTAGGGTGGACGGCGCCGGCGGTATCGAGAATGGCTTTGAAGCTGATGTTCGCGTCGCGGTCCTCTGATAAGCGACGGGTTAGCAGGGGTAAGGATTCGCGGATCAGGGACTGGAGGGCAAAATCGGGTTGGGCGTTGAGCGACTGGGCGTGGCGAAACACCCGCACCAGGCGGATCGGGTCCTCTTTAAAAACCTGCGGAGTTTCGGCCATGAGTTCCGTCCCGCGCAGAACGAAGCCGTCGATGCGCTTGGTTTTTATGAAGCGGTGGGAGCGGACCAAGTCGCGGAAGGAGATTTTTTTTTCCTCGTTTGCTTCCAGCGTAAGGGCTAAGCGGTTTTCAACTAACCGAGAGGTGCGGTAGATGGTCTGGGCGGCACGGTAGTAATCGTGCATGAACTGCTCAACGCGACCTAAGATGTCTTGGTTGGTGTAGCCGAGGCCGAGCGCGATGCGCGGTTGGGCCTCAAGGTCGAGCAAATCGGTAGGCCGTTTGCTCTGGAAATGTAGTTCGTTGCGCACGCGCAGGAGGAACTCGTAGGCGCGGTGGAAGTCGCGCAGTTCATTGCGTTTTAAATAACCCTGTTCGACCAGCTCGTCCATGGATCCTAGCCCTAGTTTCACCCGGGCCATCCAAAGGGTGTTCTGGTAATCGCGCAGGCCGCCGACACCGTTTTTAATATCTGGTTCTTGGAGGAAAACAGAGTCGCCATATTTAGCCCGCCGAGTCGCCTGGTCCTCAAGCCTAGCGCGGATGTAGCCTCTGGTTCCTTCTTGGGTGTAATAGCTGCGATAAGCGGCGGCGAAGCCATCGAAGAGCGGTTGCGAGCCGGCGACCAGGCGGGCCTCCAACAGCGCGGTTTTCGTCTGGATATCCCGTTTTGCTTCCTCGAACACGTCTTCGACGGTGCGGCTGGAGTGACCGACCTTCAGGCCGCAGTCCCACAGCACGTAGAGCACCTCGTCGATGAGATGTTGCTGGAGGGGTTGGATCGCGGCTGTGCGGCTTTTAGAAGGGAAGAGGAACATGAGGTCCACGTCGCTCAGCGGGCTAAGCTCGCCGCGACCGTAGCCGCCGAGCGCAAGCAGAGCGCAGGCGGCGGGGAGCTTGCCCTGTAGGCGCTCGAAACTGGTGATAGCGTGCTTAAATAGGTGCGAAAGCATCACGTCTACCATCGCCGCTCGCGCCTGCGCGACCACGCCGCCCGATTCGCCGCCGTCGTGACGCATGTGAATCATCGCGCTTTCCAGCCGCAGGAAGGTCTTGCAGGCTGCGAGCCGCTCCGGACGCGCGGACTCGGGTGCAAAGTCGAGCCGTTCAAGGGCGTGTTTCTGGATGCGGCCGTGGAAGGGGGAGGTGCTGGGCATGCGCTTTGAAACGGCGCGGACGTGAGCCGTGACCCCTGAAGCTGGGATTTATGTCGGTCCGTGCAATGCGGGAAACGCGCCTGCGATAACGGCGCCTGGGCTTGCTTCGCGCTGCCGCCCTCGGTTGGCTTAGTCCTTACGCCCATGCCCGAGATTTCCAAGAGCTACGAACCGCGTGACGTTGAGACCAAATGGTATGCCGCCTGGCAGGAGGCCAAGTGCTTCGCCGGCCTGGCCGCGCTTGGGCAGGAGACCTATAGCATCGTCATCCCGCCGCCCAACGTCACCGGGATCCTGCACATGGGGCACGTCCTTAATAACACCCTCCAGGACGCACTCATCCGTCGCGCCCGCCTCGAGGGCAAGGCCGCCTGCTGGATTCCCGGCACCGACCACGCCGGCATCGCCACCCAGACCATGGTGGAAAAACACCTCAAGAAAACCGAGGGCAAGGGCCGCCGCGACCTCGGTCGTGAGGAGTTCCTTAAACGCGTCTGGGCGTGGCGTGACGAAAAGGGCGATCACATCCTCAAACAGCTTCGCGAGCTCGGTTGCTCCTGTGATTGGGATCGCACCCACTTCACCATGGACCCCGGCTATTCCAAGGCCGTGCTCACGTCGTTCATCAAGTTGTTCGATCAGGGACACATTTACCGTGGTAAACGCATGGTTAACTGGTGCCCCGTCTCCCTCACCGCGCTCTCCGACGAGGAAGTTGAGATGCGCCCGACCAAGGGGCACATTTTCCGCCTGCGCTACGAGTTGGTGGAGCCCTCCACCACGACCGACGCCGAAGGTAACGTTGTTCCGCTCACGCACCTCATTCTTGAGACCACTCGACCGGAGACGATCGCGGCCGACGTTGCCGTTGCCGTTCACCCGACCGACGCTCGCTACACCCACCTTGTGGGCAAGAAGGTTTGGCGTCCGCTAGGCGAGCGTGTGCAGATCCCCATCATCGCCGATGAGGCGGTCGATCCGGCCTTCGCCGCCGGCGCACTTAAAGTTACCCCTGCGCACGATAAAGTCGATTTCGAGATCGGCCAACGCCACCGCCTGCCGGTCATCGATGCACTCAATGCTGACGGCACGATGAACGAGTTCGCCGGCCCCGAGCTGTCCGGCATGGAGCGCTTCGCCGCCCGTAAAAAAGCCGCCGAGCTCCTCGGCGAGCGGGGCAATCTCATCGAGGCCAAGCCCTATGAGAACAACGTCGGCCACTCCCAGCGCGCCGGCGTGCCTATCGAGCCTCGCCTCACCCAGCAGTGGTGGCTGCGCTACCCGCGGGTCGAGGAGGCTAAGGCTGTCGTCCGCGAGGGTCTCATCCAGATGCACCCCGAGCGCTGGTCGAAGGTTTACCTCAACTGGCTGGAAAACATCCAAGACTGGTGCATCAGCCGCCAGCTCTGGTGGGGCCATCGCATCCCCGTCTGGTATGCCAAAGGCGTGGACCGCGAGAAGCTCACCGAGGCCGATCTGCGCGACCCGACCAAGATCCATGTTTCGCTCGACGGCCCCGCCGATCCGGAGAATTGGGTGCAGGAGGATGACGTTCTCGACACTTGGGCCTCCTCTTGGCTCTGGCCCTTCGCTACCCTCGGTTGGCCCGACGCCGAAGCCCAGGCCAAGGCAGGTTTCAGCCAGTTTTACCCGACCACCACGCTCGCGACCGGCGCAGACATTATTTTCTTCTGGGTCGCCCGCATGATCATGGCCGGATTGGAGTTTGCGAAGCCCGGCGCGCCCGTCGAGGAGCGCATTCCCTTTAAGCATGTGTATTTCAACGGCATCGTTCGCGACAAGCAGGGTCGCAAGATGTCCAAGACCCTCGGCAACTCGCCTGACCCGCTCGACCTTATCGTCAAATACGGCGCGGACGGCCTCCGCTTTGGCCTGCTCCAGATCGCACCACTCGGGCAGGATGTGAAATTCGACGAGGATCGCATCGAGAGTGGCAAAGGTTTTTGCAACAAACTCTGGAACGCCTGCCGCTTCCGCCAGATGAGCGGCGCGATGAGTGACAACTCTTCGCTCGTTGCCATCCTTGCCCGCCTCGATCCCGCCCACTTCGACGACGACGACCACGCAATTCTCGCTGCCCTGCTCGACACCACTCGCACGCTCGAAAAGAGCTTCGCGGACTTCGAGTTCGCCGGCGCCACCCAAAGACTGTATTCGTTTTTCTGGAACGATTTCTGCGACTGGTATGTCGAGGTAGCCAAGACCCGCGTGCAGGATCCGCTGGCCAAGGACCACGCGCTGGCGGTGCAGGATCTCGTCATCCGCCAGTTTCTTTTGCTGTTCGAGCCCTTTGCGCCGTTCATAACCGAGGAACTTTGGACCCTGCTTGGCTACGCTTCGGTCGATAAAAAATTTATCCAGAACACGCGCTTGGAAACCGCCGAGGTTCTAGCCGCCGTGATTGCGAAGCGTGGCACGCCTGTTGACCCCGCCGCCGCCGGCCGAGTTGAGCAACTCAAACAAGTCTCCAGCCTTGCCCGCCAGCTTAAGATGGAGCAGTCCGTGCCGCAAAAGCGCGACGTAAAATTCTTTGTCCTCGCGCATCAGGCTGAGTGGCTGGCGCTCGAGAAAAACGCCGCCAAGCTCGCCCGCCTGGTCGGCGCGGCCGACATCGGTCGCACCACCGAAAAGCTGGCCCTCCCCGCCGTGGTGACGCCCTTGGGCACATTGTTCTTGGACACCGGCGTTAAGATCGACCCTGCCGCCGAACGCGCCCGTCTTACGAAGGAGCTGGACACCGTCACCAAGCACATCGCCGGCACCGAGGCCCGACTCGGCAACGAAGCCTTCACCAGCAAGGCCCCTCCGGCCGTGCTGGAGGGCGCGCGCAAACAGCTGGCCGACCAGCGGTCGAAGGCCTCCGAGCTCCAGCGCCTGCTCGCTGCCTTGGGTTGATTCCTTATGTCTGAATTATGGTTCGGAACCGGTTAAATCCCGTCATCCGAGCTCATTTTTGTTCAGCCTTCCAACCGATTGAGGGGGAACGTCTCCTCATGGCTATTCACTTCGCAAGGATAGTCTTTTGGGGTGTTCCAAATTGCGGCATTATCATCAGGTTTTTTCGCCTCTTGTTGCTAATAAGTGCAGTTGGATTGGGCTGATTCGTCTGGTTAGTTCAGAGTGCTCACTTCCTGAAATTTTAATTGATCCGGCGAACTTGGCATAAATGCCGCTATCACTGGGCTAGTCCTCGTGAAGCCCTTTCTCTTGGGCACATCTTGGACGTCGCAAACCTACAAACCACACAACCCAGTATGAAATCCCGAATTCAGTTCGCCGGCATCTCTGCCGCTATCATCGCTACTGCCGCTCAGGCCGAAGTGAAGATTAATGAAAACCTTGCGATCGATGGCTATGCCATCGGTTCTGCTGTTATCACCCACGGCACGCCTGACACCAATCACACGATCGTCGGTAAGAGCGGCAACGCGTTTGACTCCGTGTTCGTTGGAGTGAGCGGTAAATACAGTGTCTTGTCCGGCCGCGTGAGCTTCCAAGCTGCGAATCCATTCGACAATACCTCGAGTGATACCTCTGGCGTTCTGGACGCCTATGTTACCTACACTGCCGGTAATGTTGCTGTGACCGCTGGTAAATATCTCGGTTATCTTGGTTTCGAGTCCTACCATACTCCAAACAATGCTTTCATCTCCTATAGCAATGCCTTTTATTACAGTCCATTTGCTACTGGTGTGAAGGTTGACTACACTGGTGACGGATTTGCCGCTGGTATTTCTGCACGCGACAGTCAGGTCGTGGGCGGCTCCAATTTTGCTACTGGTGACGGCGAGTTTTCCGATGATGTCGGCTACGAGGCCTTCTTTTCCTACACCGGCATCAAGGATCTAACACTTTTCTTTGGTGTTGGTTACGAGAATGCTGACGGTTACGATAGCGTGCTAGAAGGTGACTTCTGGTTTAGCTATAATGTCACCGAAAAGCTCGGTTTGGCCGGCGAGGTTACCTCTGTAGAGGACACCACCGCCCTCTCTTGGCTCGGTCAGGTTAGCTATAAGCTCACTAATGAACTCACCACTTCCGGCCGCGTGACCTATTTTGACGGCAAGGGCGGAGACGTAATCGGTTACGGAGTGGCTTCTACTTACACCTTTACCCCCAACTTCTCGTTGAAGGGTGAAGTCAGCCTCAATGATAGGAATGTTGGGGCTCCTGACACTGTTCAATACGCTCTTCAGGGGCTCTTCCGATTCTAATCGGATCTGATCAGCTGTTTTGGTAATATCTACGCAGGGCTGCTTGGAAGTGTATAGGCGGCCCTGCTTTATCAGTTCATCCTTAAGTCCTCACCGAGGCGCAAGCTCCGGCTACTGCCTTGCCCAATTTCCTCATAATTAACGTATTTCCTATTCCATATTTCCATCATGATCAATAAATTAAACAAAACTCTTGGAGTCAGCGCCATCGCGCTGGGCCTGCTCGCTACCACTGCTCTGCGCGCTGCTGAAAGTGTCAAAGTTGGTGTCCTCCACTCCCTTTCCGGCACCATGGCCATCAGCGAAACGTCGCTGCGCGACGTGCTGCTTTTCACCTTCGACGAGATCAACGCCAAGGGCGGCGTGCTTGGTATAAAGATCGAGCCCGTCGTGGTCGACGGCGCCTCCAATTGGCCCCTCTTCGCCGAAAAGGCCAAACAACTCCTTGAGCAAGATAAGGTGTCGGTGACCTTCGGCTGCTGGACCTCTGTGTCTCGCAAGTCCGTATTACCAGTCTTTGAGAAAGACAACGGCCTCCTCTTCTATCCCGTGCAATACGAGGGCGAAGAACTTTCCAAGAATATCTTCTACACCGCCGAGGCTGTCGGTCAGCAGGCCACCCCGGGCGTTGATTATCTCCTCAACGAGCTCGGCAAGAAGAAATTCTACCTGCTTGGTTCCGATTACGTTTATCCCCGCACGACCAACCTCGTGTTGAAGGAATACCTTACCTCCAAGGGTATCCCCGAGAGCTCGATCATCGAGAAATACACCCCCTTCGGTCACACCGACTACCAGCAGATCGTGGCTGAGATCAAACAGTTCGGCGCCTCCGGCGATGCCGCCGTGGTCTCCACGCTGAACGGCGACACCAACGTCCCCTTCTTCCGCGAGCTGGCCAACGCCGGCATCAAGTCTGAGGACATCCCCGTGATCTCCTTCTCGGTCTCCGAGGATGAATTCCGCGGCCTGCCCACTAAGGACCTCGTTGGTCACCTCGGTGCCTGGAGTTACTTCATGTCTGTCGACACCCCAGCTAACGACAAATTTAAGAAGAACTTTTTCGCTTGGCTCGAAAAGAGCACCGTCCCTGGCATCGAGAAGAAGGGCCGCGTGACCAACAGTCCTATGGTCCTTTCCTACGTCGGTGTTTACCTCTGGAAGGCCGCCGTCGAGAAGGCCGGCACCTTCGAAGTCGATGCAGTGCGCGCCGCTCTCGAGTCCGGCGTTACCTTCGACGGTCCCGGTGGCAAGGTCACCATGCAGAAGAACCATCACATCACCAAGAACGTGTATGTGGGCGAGACCTTGGCCGATGGCCAATTCAAGATCCTCAAGTCTTACGAGGGCGTCTATGGCGAGCCCTTCCTCAAGGGCACCTTCGGCAGCAAGTAAGTTCTCCACCCGTTTTCTTTTTCCACGGCACCGCTGGTTACGGTGAGCGTGTTTCGAAAGTTGGTTAGTTTGGTTGTCGGGGCGGGTCTTCGCAGACCCGCCCCGTCTTTTTGGCTGCCTGTCTGGATTTGGGCGCGATTTCGGGAGACTTGGCCCTTGCATGAAATTTTTTTATCAGGCGTCCCGTCTCGGCCTCCTTCTTGCTTAAATACACGCTCTTCGCGTTATGATTCGTTCTCTTCTCATTGTTTTATATGGATTTGTCTTAGGATCAGGCTTGGCCAGATCGTCTGAATCTGTGCCCGTGGTCGCCTCGGGCCGAGCGCAACTGCTGGACGCCTTGCTCACCCCGCCAGCCCGACAGATCGCAGCCGTTCGTGCCCTGATCGGGGTCGAGGATGCTGCGATTACCCCCGCTTTGACTGCTTGGCGGGCAGGGGAGCTTTATCTTGTGCCTTTACCCAATGGCGCGCTCGTTCCCGCCACTCTAGCCACCGCACCGGATGGTGGTGATTTCCTCGTGGCCATTTCGGTATTGGATGGTTTGCCCGTCCCAGATTCGGCCAGCGGGGTCGGTTCCGCTCATCCCTTGCGCATCGTCCCTAAAAGCCTTAAATCTCTAGAAACTACCGCCACTTTACGTCGAGCCATACGCGACGTTCTAGAAGTGGCCGGTGTCGCCGACGCTTCTCCTTCTGTGCGCTACGAGTCGATCGAGCGTCTGGGCCAGTCCCGCAAGGCCGAGCATTTGCCCCTGCTACAGGCCCGACTCGCTATCGAAAAAACCCCGGCAGTCAGCCGTGCGCTCGCCGATGCCATTGCGTTTATCCAACTATCCGACTCCTCCCCTACAGTCCGCCTCGTTGCCATTGCTGCCCTAGGCGAGGCCCATTCGCTCGCCGCCGCCTCGCGCTTCAAGGAGTTGCTCGCCGCCACGCCCCCGCCCTCGTCTGAAGAAGTCGCCGCGCTCTCCGCCGCGCTGAAGAAAATCGAGTCGCATTGGAAGACTGTAAATTTTTTTGGTGATCTCTTTCGCGGCTTAAGCGCGGGGTCCGTGCTTCTGCTCATCGCGCTCGGTCTCGCCATCACCTTCGGGCTGATGGGAGTCATCAATATGGCGCACGGCGAACTCATGGTCGTCGGCGCTTATTCGACCTTCGTTACTCAGAACCTTTTTGTATCAGCCTTAGGAACTGCTTCCCCCTTTTTGAATCTCTACTTTATCGCGGCCCTGCCTGCTGCCTTTTTTTCAGCAGCCTTGGTGGGTCTAGCTCTTGAAAGGGGCGTGATTCAGTTCCTATACAAGCGGCCGCTTGAGAGCCTGCTTGCCACTTGGGGCGTTTCACTCGCTCTTCAGCAAACTTTTCGTCTAATTTTCGGCCCTGCCAATGTTCAAATCAACGCCCCTTCATGGCTGCAGGGTAGCGCCGCCTTCCATGATGTTCTCTTCGCGTATAACCGCCTTTTTGTAATCGGCTTCGCCGCATTGGTGGTCTTCGGAGTTTGGCTGGTGCTCAACCGCACATCCCTTGGCCTTCTGGTCCGCGCGGTAATGCAAAATCGCCAGATGGCATCCTGCATCGGCGTTCGGGCTACGCGGGTAAACATGCTGACCTTCGCATTTGGCTCGGGTCTGGCCGGTCTGGCCGGCGCCTGTCTTTCCCAGTTGGGTAATGTAGGCCCTAGCATGGGCCAGCTTCACATCATCGACTCCTTTATGGTCGTTGTCTCCGGCGGGGTGGGAAATATCCTTGGTTCCGTTGCCGCTTCCTTAGGAATAGGCACCGTCGACCAGTTGCTCCAACCCCTCCTCGGCGCAGTTATGGGCAAGATCCTCGTTCTCTTCGCCATCATTCTTTTCCTGCAATGGCGTCCGGGCGGTTTGTTTCCGACCCGCAGCCGCAGCCTCGACTAATTTGCCGCCATGTCCGTTCCCGCCAAACTCTCCGACGTCGAGCCGCGTTTTTTTACACGGGCTCAGTGGGCATCCTTTCTCTTGCCTACTCTTTTGCTAGCCCTTGTCTTGCCGTTACTAAACGCTCTTCTGCCCTCTGAGCATTTACTGCGGCCAAGTGATTTCACTCTCAATCTTTACGGCAAATACGCCACGTATGCCGTTCTCGCTCTCGGGGTGGATCTCCTTTGGGGCTTTCTCGGCATTTTGTCTTTAGGTCAGGCCCTATTTTTCGCCCTCGGTGGATATGCATTTGGTATGCACCTACTGCTCATGATTGGTAAGGATGGGCAGTATAAATCCAAGCTCCCTGATTACATGGTCTTTCTCGGCTATAAGGCCCTGCCCGTGCACTGGCAGCCTTTTTACTCTTTCTCCTTCGCTACTTGCGCCGTTTTGGTGATACCGGCGCTGATCGCTTTTGTCTTCGGCTGGCTGGCGTTCCGTTCCCGCATCAAGGGCGTTTACTTATCTATCCTTACCCAGGCTCTGACTTACGCCGCCGCGCTATTGTTTTTCCGCAACGATTTTGGTTTTGGTGGCAACAACGGCTTCACCGACTTCAAACGTGTGCTTGGTGCCGATCTTAATTCACCCACTACCCGTCGAGTTCTTTATGTATCGTCCGTTCTGCTGCTGGCGGGTGTGTTCCTGCTCTACCGCTGGCTGACTCGCGCCAAGTTCGGGCACTTGCTTCAGGCCATCCGCGACGGAGAGAACCGCGTGCTTTTCTCCGGTTACGCCACTGCCAGCTACAAACTTTTCGTGTTCGTGCTCGTAGCCGCTATCACCGGCATCGCCGGTGCCCTCTATGTCCCTCAGGTAGGTATAATCAATCCTTCGGAGATGACACCCGAGAAATCCCTTGAAGCGGTCGTCTGGGTCGCCGTTGGCGGTCGTGGCACCTTGCTTGGTCCCGTCCTTGGTGCGTTTTTCGTAAATGCCCTTAAGAGTTGGGCCACCCGTTCCGTCCCCGAGCTGTGGCTATACATTATAGGAGGGCTCTTTATCGTGGTTGTGCTCTTTTTGCCGGGCGGATTGATCAGCCTCCCGGCTAGGTTCCGACTGCTTTGGGCTAGATACCGTTCTAGGGCATCACGACCGGATTCCTCTACCTTCTTTCAGCAACCCTAGATCGTTTGCCAAAAGTTATGTCACACCCGATCATACAAGCTGAAGATGTTACCAAAACCTTTGACGGTTTTCGCGCCATAAATGCTCTGAATTTCTACCTCTTCCCTGGTGAACTCCGAACCGTGATCGGGCCCAATGGGGCCGGTAAATCCACCTTCTTCGATCTGCTGACTGGTCGCGCAAAGCCCGACACCGGTGGTATCGAATACACCCCAATCCAGAACACGCCATCGACCGACCTCGCCAAGTTAAACGAATACGAAATTCAGCGCCTCGGAATCGGGCGCAAGTTTCAGACCCCCTCAGTCTTTGCCGAGCAAACCGTGTTCACCAATCTGGTCCTTTCGCTCAACGGACCACGCGGCGTGTTTGCATCTTTGTTTCATCGCCTCGATTCCGCTGACCGTGATCGCCTTGATGACCTGTTGAAACTAGTGCGCCTCGGCGATAAGCGTCATTGGAAGGCCGGTTTGCTTTCTCACGGTGAGAAACAATGGCTTGAGATCGGCATGTTGCTCGCCTCCGAACCCCGCGTGCTCCTCGTTGATGAGCCCGCCGCGGGGATGACCGATGAAGAAACTCACCGGACCGGCGAACTGCTGCTTAGCTTGGCCGGCAAACACAGCATTGTCGTCGTCGAGCATGATATGACTTTCGTGAAGCAGATTTCCATCAACGGTCAGGTCACTGTTCTCCATCAGGGTTCTGTGCTTTGCGAAGGAAAGTTCGATGACGTTCAGTCGAATGACAAAGTTCGCGAGGTTTATCTCGGCCGCGGAAAAAATTAAAACCATCCCGATGTCTGAAGTCCTTCTAAACCTATCCCAAGCCGAGGTCGATATCGACGGATCCCGCATTCTTCGCGGCGTCACCTTCGAGGTTCGTCGCAATGAGGTCGTCGCCCTTATGGGCCGTAATGGCGTGGGCAAGACCACTACGCTGCGCGCATTGATGGGATTGCGTCCCCTCCGCTCTGGCGTGATGACCTTGGATGGCGCTAGTTTGTCGAGTCTGCCCACCGATGCCCGCGCCCGCGCTGGGCTTGGCTACGTGCCTCAGGGGCGAGATATTTTCCCCCACCTGACTGTCGAAGAAAACCTTCGTATCAGCCTCGTTGTTCATGGGGTAAAGGGTGCCTCTGCCCGTTCCGCTCTTGAGGAGGTCTACGAGTTGTTTCCCATTCTAAAGCAGTTCATCGCTCGTAAAGGCGGCGTGCTTTCCGGCGGTCAACAACAACAACTCGCCATCGGTCGCGCTCTCCTCACTAAGCCCAAGCTACTGCTGCTCGATGAACCCACCGAGGGTATCCAGCCGAGCATCATTGAGGAGATTGGCGATACCCTGCGAAAGCTCCGCGCCAGCGGTCGCCTGTCTATTCTGCTGGTCGAGCAATACGTAGACTTCTGCCGCGCCGTCGCCGACCGCTTTTACGCCATGGATCGAGGCGCCGTCACCATATCCGGCTCCATCGCCGACTTGACCGATGTGGTCGTGAAAAAGCATCTCCAAGTTTGAAGTAGCCATTGGCGTTTTTGAGTAAGGAGCTTAGTCCCAAAAAGTCCTAAGCCTGATTTCCCCATCGCTGACCATAACATTGAATTTCCATGCACCTCACCCCCCGAGAACGCGAAAAGCTCCTTGTCGTCACTGCTGCCGACCTCGCTAGGCGTCGTCAGGCCCGCGGTTTGAAGCTGAACTACCCAGAGGCCATCGCTATCATCACCTACGAGATCATGGAGGGCGCCCGCGACGGCCGCACCGTCGCCGACCTAATGAGCTTTGGCACCACCCTGCTCAAGCGCGCCGATGTCATGGAGGGCGTGCCCGAAATGATTCACGACGTGCAGGTCGAGGCCACTTTCCCCGACGGCACCAAGCTCGTCACTGTTCACAATCCCATCCGCTGACCATGATCCCCGGCGAAATCATCGTCTCCTCCGACTCCGCGGTCTTTGGAGGAAAGAGCTCGAACGAGAGGCCGAAACGGCCCGGGGCATAGGCGTCGAGGATGGACACGCGGAGGGCTCCAGGAGAGGTCGCCGAATCCAGGGGCTGCAGCGAGGGAATAAAAGCAGTTTACTTCCGCGGCGGGGAGGGCAATTTCGCAGCCGCGCGGGCAACAGCCGGCCGTGGAGTCCGCTTTCAGCCCACCGCCTGCTCCCCGGCCAGGGCGGCCAGGAGCAGCCTGTCGGCCTCGAGCAGCGGGAGATTGCGGCGGGCCATCATCCGCTCGAGCACGATCGCGGCCTGTTCGGCCGTGGCTCGCGGCTCGCCCGGCAGGAGCAGATTCGTGAACGGGGCCACCCGCTCGGCGACCGCCCCGCCGATCGTCGCCCCGACGCCGATCCGGGCCCCGCAGGGGATCGACGTGTTGATCGCGGTGCGCACGAAGTCGCCGATGAATCCGCCGCAGAACTGCCGCCGGGTGTCCACCGTCGTGCGTCCGCCGTCGGGGGCGGGATCGTGGAGCCGCACGAGCCCGTAGGTGGCCTTGAGGTTGCCCGTCACCGTGCCGGCGGCGACGTTCACCCAGCTCCCCACGTGGCTGTGGCCGAGGAAGCCGTCGTGCGGCTTGTTCGCGAAGGCCTCCATGACCGTGGCCTCGATCTCGCCTCCCGCGCGGCACTCCCGCGCGAGCGACGTGCCGGCGCGGAGCCAGGCCTGCGGATTCACCCGGGCCCGCGGCCCGATCCAGAC
>RGVP01000290.1 GCA_010027235.1 bacterium | reverse complement strand
ATGCTCGCTGGCGCGGGTTTATTTCTGATTGGGGCGTTTTATCGAGCGGGTGCGGGGGCGTCTTTACCCGGGACGCTCGCGATCACGCTGGGTTCGGCGGCTTTGCTCTTGCCGCTTTTATTTCTGAATGCCCCGGAGCCGACCGCTGGAGGGGTGGCGGCAGGGCGGCGCGCGGGGGTATGGGAAGATGAGCGGGTGAAGCTGGTTTCGCTCTTTTTATTTCCGACGCTGGTGTGGCTGGTTTCGGCGCCGATGGTCTCGGTGGTGGAGCAAAATCTAAGTCTCTTCCTGCTCCGCAAAGTGACGTCGGTGGTTTTTTTCTGTTTCGACCTCCTAGGCATGCCAATCGAGCAGCAGGGCAATATCCTCGTTCTCCCCCCGATGGCGGACGGCAAGCCCAACCAAGTGGGCGTGGCCGAGGCTTGTTCCGGCATCCGCTCGTTGACGGCATGTCTTTTTGCGGGGTCTTTTCTGGCCTCGGTGTTTTTGACCAAGTTTTGGAAAAAAGCCGCTTTGGTCGTCGCCGCGATGATGTTGGCGGTCTTCACCAACCTACTACGGGGCATTTTCCTGACCGCTTGGGCTTATAATTTCGGACACGAGGCGATTGAAGGCTTCGTGCACGATACGGCGGGCTATGCGGTGCTGGGGCTGACCGTGGTGGGGCTGCTTTGCCTTCTGCCGCTGTTTAATTTGAATATTACCTTCTCCGATGATGCCGAGGCAGCGGCAGTATCTCCGACTCCACCGGATGGGGATTAAAGCTCGGCGGACTTTGGACGTTACTGCCCTCGCGCTAGGTTGCGGCGGGGAGAGTCAGGGTATCTAGGCGAGCGAGTAGCTCTGGGCTGAGCTTGGGCACGAGATCGAGCGCGCCCAAGTTTTCCTTTAGCTGGGCAGGACGGGAGGCACCGAGGATCACGGTGCTTACGCGGGGGTTTTTCAGGCACCACGCGACGGCGAGGCGGGGCAGGGTGGTGTCGAGCTCGCGCGCGATGGCGGCGAGGGCGGGGACGACGTCGAGCTTGGGTTTTTGTTCGTCGATCACGCGGTCGCGCAACCACTCCAGTCCTTTCACGGTCAAGCGGGATTCCGGTGGCACGCCGTCATTGTATTTTCCGGTCAGCAGACCGCTCGCGAGGGGGGACCAGATGGTCGTGCCGAGGCCGAGTTCGGTTTCGTAGAGAGGGGCGTATTCCTGCTCTACGCGGTGGCGGTGGAAGAGGTTGTATTGGGACTGTTCGACGACCGGGGCGTAGAGGTTATGTTTATCGGCGAGGCGGCGGGCTTCGAGGATATCCTGCGCACTCCATTCACTGGTGCCCCAGTAGAGCACCTTGCCTTGGGTGATCAGGTCATGCATCGCCCGAACGGTTTCAAAGATGGGCGTTTCGGGGTCTGGACGATGGCAGAAGTAGAGGTCGAGGTGGTCGACCTGGAGGCGGGCAAGGGCGGAGTGGCACGCCTCCACCACGTGTTTGCGGGAGAGGCCGCGACCGTTGGGGCCCTTGTAGGCGTCGCCGAAAAAGACTTTACTCGAGACAACGTAGGACGAGCGGATCCAGCCGGAGTTTCTCAGGATCCGGCCCATCACGACCTCGGCCTGCCCGGCGGCGTAGCCTTCGGCGTTATCAAAAAAATTCACTCCCGCTTGGTAAGCGGTTTCGAGCAGTTCGCGGGCGGTGTCATCATTGATCTGATTTCCGAAGGTCACCCAGGCGCCGAAAGAAAGCGCGCTAACTTGCAGGCCGGTCTGGCCGAGGCGGCGGTAGAGCATGGTCATGGTCTGTCTAGCGAAACCAGCAAACCACGAATGACGAATTCCGAATGCAGAAGGAGAGGGGCGGAAATTGCGTGCCTAACGGTAGTCAAGGTGCGGTGACGAGGGGG
>RGVP01000289.1 GCA_010027235.1 bacterium | reverse complement strand
GAGGCGCGGTAACCGACGCCAATGATCTCAAGCTTGCGGGTGAAGCCGGCGGACACCCCCTCGACCATGTTGGCCACGAGGGTGCGGCAGAGGCCGTGGCGTTCCCGGGCCCGGCGGCTGCCGTCGGCGGGGTTAACCGTAATCAAGTTGTCTTCCTGGGCCAATACCACCCCTTCAGGCAGCACACGGTTGAGCTCCCCCTTGGGGCCCTTCACCTTGACGGCGAGGCCATTGATCTCCACTGAAACCTTGGTGGGTAGTGGGATCGGATTTTTGCCTATGCGTGACATGTTTTTGAGCTCCGATCAGTAGACGTAACAGAGCACTTCACCGCCGACGCCTTCCTTGCGGGCATCGCGGTCGCTCATTACACCCTTAGAGGTGGAAATGATCGCCACCCCCAGGCCGCCGAGCACCTTCGGGAGTTCCCGCCGGTTGCTGTAGATGCGCAGGCCGGGTTTGCTCACCCGTTGCACGGAGCGAATGGTGGGCTGGCGTTGTTTGCCGCTGTATTTGAGCGACAGCACCAGCTCTTTGCGTACCCCATCGCCTTCCTCGGCAATCTCCGAGATGAAGCCTTCCTGCTGCAGCACCCTGGCGATGCTGCGGCACATTCGGGAGGATGGGATTCGGGTGGTCTGGTGACGCTTTTCACACGCATTGCGAATGCGGGTGAGCATGTCTGAAATCGGGTCGTGGTTGGCCATAGCGGTGTCCGGAACGTGAGCGATCAGTTGCTGCGGAACGGCATCCCCATCTCGCGGAGAAGGGCGCGGCCTTCTTCGTCGTTACGGGCGGAGGTCACGATGGTGATGTCCATGCCCCGGATGGCGTCGATCTTGTCGAAAGAGATTTCGGGAAAGATGATCTGTTCCCGCACCCCAAGGGTGTAGTTGCCCCGGCCGTCGAAGCTCTTGTCACTCACCCCGCGGAAGTCGCGGATGCGTGGCAGGGCGAGGTTGATTAGGCGCTCCAGGAAGGCATACATCCGGTCACCCCGAAGGGTTACGGCGATGCCGATCGGCATACCGGCGCGGATTTTGAAGCTGGCGATTGCCTTCTTCGCCCTCGTCACCACTGGCTTTTGACCGGTGATGTTGGCAATTTCCGTAAGGGAAGCTTCCAAAGACTTTGCGTTTTGGGCAGCTTCTCCGAGCCCCCGGTTCACGGTGACTTTCATCACCTTGGGAACCTGGTGCATGTTGGAGAAGTTGAGATCCTTAAGCAGCTTTGGCTGGATCGCTTCCCGGTAGCGCTGTTTGAGTGACATGGCTGGGGGTGGTGGTGCTTCTGGTCTGGGTCAGAAGCGAGTAGGTGAGTGGTTATGAAAAGAGCGGGGACCAAGGCCTAGCGAACTAGTCGAGGAGCTCACCGGTCTTTTTGAGGCGGCGTTTTTTGTTGCCGTCCTTGTCGGTGACAAGTTCCACTCGGCTGGCCACCTGCTTGCTGTTGGAATACAGCATCACGTTGGAGGCGTGCAGAGAGGTTTCCTCTGTGACGATCCGACCGGTTTCCCCTTCCTGGGTGGGCTTCACGTGTTTTGTGCGCAGGTTGACCCCTTGCACGATTACGCGGTTTTCCCAGGGGAGGGTGCGAATCACTTCACCGGTCTTTCCCTTGTCCTTTCCAGCGATCACCTGAACGGTGTCACCTTTGCGGATCTTCATCTTGATCCGGGTGGGGGTGGAGGTAGCCATCTCAGATCACCTCCGGAGCAAGGGAAACGATTTTCGTGAAATTGCGCTCACGCAACTCCCGGGCTACCGGGCCGAAGACCCGGGTGCCTTTGGGGTTGTTGTCGTTGTTGATGATTACCGCTGCGTTGTCGTCGAAACGGATCGAGTTGCCGGTGTCGCGACGGAGCGTATGGCGGGTGCGAACCACCACGGC
>RGVP01000288.1 GCA_010027235.1 bacterium | reverse complement strand
TCCACCTTGCCGCCCAAGGTCTGCTCATGCTCGCTCTGGTCGCCGGCCTGAACTTTCTCGCCACCCGCCACGCTTGGCGCCTCGACCTGTCCAGGCACGCACGCCACTCCCTGTCCGCCGAGACCCTCTCCTATCTACGCGAACTGCCCGCACCGGTAAAAATCATCGTCACCCTTTCAGAGGATTCCGACGACGACGCTCTCCATCAGGCCTTCCGCGATATCCGCACCCTGCTGCGCGACTACGCCGAAGCCTCCGCCGCCAATCCCAAAGCCCCCGTTTCCGCCGAGTTCATTGACGTCTATCGGAACCGCGCCACGGCCCAAAAATACGGCATCGAAAACCCCAATACCCTCCTCGTGCTGTCGGGTGATAAACGCCGCGTGGTCGAGTTCAGCGAGCTCTACCGCATGAAGGACCGCGAGAAGGTCGCCTTCCTAGGAGAACAAGCCTTCACCGCCGCTATCCTCGACGTTTCCCGGCCCAATCGACCCTTGGTGGCCTTTCTCTCCGGCCACGGCGAGATGGATCCGACCGACACCGACGCCGGGCGCGGCCTTTCCGTGCTTCGCGACGAACTGCGTCTGCGCAATTTCGACCTCGCCGTGCTCGACCTCGCTAAACCCGAGCAACGCACGCTCGCCGACCAGGCCGCGTTGCTCGTCGTCGCCGCCCCCCAGGGCCGCTACAGCCCGGACGAACAGGAGTTCCTCCGGCGCTACCTCGGGACCCACGCTGGGCGTATCCTTGCCCTTCTTCCTCCCGGCCGTCCCCACGGTCTCGATGACTTGCTTTACGATTGGGGCGTGCTCGCCGACGACGTGCTCATCGCTGACCGCAGTGCCGAGGGCAGTTCCGACACCGGCGACCTCGTCCTTACACCCTCAGACTCCAGTCACCCCGTCATCAGCTTTCTTTACGATAACAAGATAGCCCTCCGCTTCGGCCCCTCCCGTTCGGTCCGCGTCGACCCCGGCCGCGCCCTCGACCCCGCACTGTCCGTCGTGCCCCTGCTTGGAGCCTCCGCCGATGCCTGGGGTGAGCGCGGCTACCGCCAGCGCGGCACCGCCGTGTTCGATCCCAGCACAGACCTACCACCCCGTTTGGTGGTCGGCACCGCATCCGAACGCGTCACCCCCAAAGGCAAACTCCCCTTCAGCGTGCGCGGTGGCCGCCTAGTAGTCTTCGGCGGCGGAGACTGGCTCGGTAACGCCCGCCTCGCCGCCGGTGGCAACCTGTCCCTAGCCCTTGCCACCATCAACTGGTTGGTCGATCGCGACACCCAGCTCCAACTACCCCCTCGCCCCGTGGACCGCTTCCAACTCTCCCTCTCGACCTCGGAACTCGCCCGCCTCCGCCTCGCCCTGCTCCTGATTCTGCCCGCGATCACCGCCGCCCTCGGCCTCCTCGTCTACTGGAACCGCCGCCGCTAGCGCGGCTGTAGTCTCAAGTTTAAGTCCAAAACCCATCTTCCCCGCCCCCGGCTTCATCTCGCGTCAACCTCATCTTCCATCCTTATTTTCAAGATTGTGCGCTCCAAAGTCACCTTCCTCCTTCTCGCGCTGAACCTCGCGCTGTTCAAGATCTCCCTCGTCATCCGCCTGACCCGCGCCGGGGTGCGCGAGGCGATGCTGATGGACTACGTGAAATTCGCCCGCGCCAAGGGCCTCACCCCGGCCCGGGTCGTCCTTGTGCACGTGCTGAAGAACATCCTGATTCCGGTGGTGACCGTGGTCGGGCTGGAATTCGGCGGCACCATCGCCTTCTCCGTCGTCACCGAAAGCATCTTCGCCTGGCCGGGGATGGGCAAGCTGATCATCGACAGCATCAACGTCCTCGACCGCCCGGTGATCGTCGCCTACCTGATGCTGATCGTGCTGATGTTCATCGT
>RGVP01000287.1 GCA_010027235.1 bacterium | reverse complement strand
CCGGAATGTCGCCCGGCTCTTCGCGTCCCCTTGTGTAAAACCGCTTATAAATAATACAAAATTAGGACTTGTCCCTAGCTACTCAGAGAGGGCCGAGAAATGCAAAACTCCGACCCCTGGAATACCCCTCCAGCGTTACTTCAGGCTTGGTTAGGTTTCTGGCTTTGCGCCCGGTGGTTTTGATAGCCCTGCCGCTACCCGGCCGCCGGGCGGTGGGCGGCGGCGCGGAGGAATGCCTCGGGCGCGAGACCGGCGGCGCGGGCGAGGGTGTTCACGCGGCTCGCCTCGGCGGCGGTGAGCGTGGTCAGGCGGGCGGTGCCATCGCGGTCGGTCCACTTCAGGTGAACGGTGCGCTGGCGCGAGGTTTTCACCAAGGCGCGGACAAACGCGTCGTCGTCGGGAGTGGCTTCGGGCGCGGAGGGGGAGGCGTTCATTTTTTTCGGCTCCGGCCGCCGGGCAGGAGGGATAACAACCAGAGCACCAAGACGGCACCGCCGATGGCGGTGAGTAGGGTGGCTAGCGTGGTGGTGGCGTAAAAGCCGATAACACCCAGCAAGTAGCGCCCGAGGAAGGAACCGGCCATGCCGAGAATCAGGTTGGCCACAAAACTGAAGCGACCCCGGCCCCAAATAAGGCCGGCCAGCCAACCGGCGAGGGCGCCGACCACGAGCAGGATGCAGAGTTGTTCGAGGCTCATGCGGGGTGGGTTTCGGGCGCGGATTCGCCGAGGCGGGGGAAGGTCTGCCACAGGGCGAGCGGGATATCTTCGGGGCGCACGGTGGCGGGCTGGCCGGCGGCGACCAGCGAATCGATCCAGGCACGGCCGCCGTCGGGCAGGATGCCGCGCAGCAGGCTACCGATTTGTTTGCGGCGTTGCTGGAAGCAGGCGCGGATGGCGAGCTTGCTGCGGCGCGGGAAAAACAGCGGCTGCGGTTTGCGGACGAGGTTGAACAGGTAAGAATCGACGTCGGGCCGGGGGTGGAAGCAGTGGCCGGAGACCTTGTGACCGGGGGCGATGTCGAAGGCGCTTTGCAGAAAGATCGAAATGGAGCCGAAGAGCTTCGAGCCGGGCTTGGCCATGTAGCGCTGGGCGGCCTCGTATTGCAGCATCAGCACGAGGCGCTCGGGTAGGGGGCCTTCGAGCACGGCGTCCATCCACGGGGTGGAGATGGCGTAGGGGAGGTTGGCGACGACCTTGAAGGGCAGGTCGGCGGGGATGTCGGCCACGGGGTGGTCCATGGCGTCGGCCTCGAGCAGGTGCAGGCGACCGGGATGGAGTGGGGCGACCTCCTCGAGTAGGTAGCGGGCAAGCATGGCGTCGCGCTCGACCGCCCATACCTCGGCGCCGGCCTCGAGCAGGGTGCGGGTGAGGGTGCCGAGGCCGGGGCCGACTTCGACCACGCGGTCGCCGGGCGCGACGCGGGCGAGCTCGAGCGACTTACGCACGATGTTGCCGTCGATCAGGAAGTTTTGCCCCAAACCGTGCTTGGGGTGGACGCCGAGTTTGGCGAGGATATCGCGGGTTTCGGAGGCGGTGAGGGGCATAGGTCAGCGCAGGGTATCGTCCTCGAGGTGGAAGGCGTGCAGGGCGCGGTGAATGAGGGGAGAGAGGATGACGGCGGCGGTGGTGAGAAGGGCGAAGCCGCAGTAGATCGCGTAGCACCCGGCGAAGAGTTTGGCATCGTCGTTGCGCAGGGGGGCGAGCGGCCCCATGCCAGAGAGGATCATGGCCGAGTCGAGGAAGGCGTCGATCCACGGCAGGCCGGCGATCCAGTGGTAGCCGGACATGCCGAGGCTTAGGGAAAACGCCACCAGCACGATACCGGTTGCGCAGCTGCGGGCGAGGCGGTGGTAGAACTTCCGGCGCGGCAGCAGGTGCCCGAAGCGGTGGGGGGCCG
>RGVP01000286.1 GCA_010027235.1 bacterium | reverse complement strand
AGCGGTGGACTGAAAACGCGTTCAGCGCGGGGTGGATTTATGGATGATCTCGGCGAGCTCGCGGGGATCGACGGACTGAAGGTGTTTATCGCGTCGTTTGAGCTCTTCGAAGGTCTTCACGGTGGTCTCAGTCATGCGCTCATGGGTCTCGGCCGAGCCGCCGACGAGCACGAATTGTTCTCCGGTGGTGACGCGTTTGTGGCCATCGGTGTTGTCCAAGCCGACGCCGAGTAGCCCAGCCGGGCTGGAGGCCTGCTTGACGGGTTTGGCGGTAACTTGGCGGGCTCGTTTGCTCACGGGGTCACGGTGCTTTCTTCCGGCGGCGTTTCAAGCGGCATCTCGATGATCGTGGGCGCGAGGGGCACTTGCGCGGTCTCGAGCGGCGGGGGTGCGAGCAGGCCGGGCAGATCGGCGGGGTCGTCCACCGCCTCGACGTGGATGTCGGCATAGGCCTCGTCTTGGCGAACGCGCAGTTTACGCAGGCGAGTGAGTTCGAGGACGGCGATGAAGGTCGCCACGAGCACGCGCACGGTGACGGGGCGTCCGTCGAAAAGCTCGGTAAACAGAAAGGTGCGGCGGGTCTGGATGAGGTGGAGCAACTCCTCCATCTTGTCCGAGACAGTTACTTCCTCGCCCTTGATTTCGCCGACTACCAGTTTCTCAGCTAGGCGGCGCAGGACGAGGTTAAACGCGTTCCACAGTTCGATGCGATCGACGGGTTTGAGAGGGCGCTCGTTTTCGGTTACGGCCACCTCGAGCACTTGGCGGGGCAGGAGGTCGCGTTGGAAGGCGGCGAGTTCGTCGAGTTTCGCGGCGGCCTCTTTGAACTTTTTATATTGGAGCAGTTGGTGAACCAGTTCCCAGCGCGGATCGAGCGGGTCCTCATCGGCGCTGTCGTCCACCGCGGCTTGGCCGCGCGGCAAGAGCATGCGACTTTTGATCTCCATCAGGGAGGCGGCCATGACGAAAAACTCGCCCGCCACGTCGAGATCGAGTTCGCGCATTGAGCGGAGGACTTCGATGTATTGACGGGTAACGGTCGCGATGGGGATGTCGTAGATGTCCAACTCGTTTTTCCGGATTAGGAAAAGCAGCAGGTCGAGCGGGCCTTCAAAGACGGGCAGCTTGATGCGGAGATCGGCGTCGGGAATCACGGTGCGGCAGATGATGCTTGGCGGCGAAGCGGCTCCGGCAAGGGGAAATGCGCGTCAGTGGCGGCGGAAGACGGCGAGATAGAAGCCGTCGTTATCCCAACGCCCCGGGGTAATAGCCAAGCCATGGGCGAGTCGGGGGAAGCCTAGGTCGAGGGCGGAGGGTTCGGCCGTGAAGCGGTCGCCGTGGGTGGCGAGGAAGGCGGCGGCAACGCTTTCGTTTTCCAAGCGGGCGACGGAGCAGGTTGCGTAGATCAGCAGGCCACCGGTGCGGACGTGTGCGGAGGACTCGGCCAAAATCAGGGTTTGGAGGCGCGCGGCGGCGGCTAGTTCAGCTTCGCCCGTGCACGCCATGAGGTGGGGAGCGCGGCGCCAAGTGCCGCTGCCGGAGCACGGGGCATCCACCAGCACACCGTCGTAAAGTTCGCCGTCGGGGGCGCGGGGCAGGGTGCGGATGCGTGCGGCCAGTCCGGCGCGGGCAGCGCGCGCGCGCAACTCGGCGAGGGCGGCGGGGCGCACATCGGCGGCATCGAGGCGGGCGGAGGGTCCCAGCAGCGCGGCGAGTTGGAGGGTTTTTCCGCCGGCGCCGGCGCAAGCATCGAGCCAACGTGGGCCGGGGCTGCGAGTGGGTAGATCGAGAGCGGCGAGAATGGCTTGGGAGCCGAGATCTTGGACCTCGTAGTGACCGTTTAGATAGGCGGCGCAGGCGGTGACGCCGGTTTCGGGTGGGAGGCGGCGGGCGGCAGTCAGGACCGGGTGAGGCAGGGCGG
>RGVP01000285.1 GCA_010027235.1 bacterium | reverse complement strand
TGGTCGATCCGACCCGCGATGTGGCAGATTTCACCCTGGCCCACATCGATCGGCTACGCGCGGACGTCGCGGCGCGACTGACCTGTTTTCAGTAACCACTATGGCCGGCTATACGACCTTATGAAAGCGCTTCGTCTTTTCGCTCGGCTGGCTGTGGTCCTTGGGATCGGTGGAGCGCGGCTCGCGGGCGGGAATGCTCTTTCCGCAGATGCCGCGGGCCCGCGTCTGGTCTGGGCGGAGTTGCTAACTAGTGGGCGGCCGGCGGATCTCGCGGGTTTCTACGCTGCCACGCTTGGCTGGACGGCGGAGCGGGAGGGCGAGGGCTCGGAGGGGCGGATGCTTCTGGAAAACCAAGGGCGACCCGTGGCGGGCATCTCGTTCCGTCGGGATGTCAGCGTGGGTATGGCGCTCGCGCGCTGGGTCGGTTTTTTGGCTTCGGACGATGTCAGTGATGCGGCGAGGCGGGCCGAAGCGGCCGGAGCGAAGGTGTTAGTGCCAGCGCGGGATTGGCCGGGGCAAGGGACGCAGGCGATAATCGCCGATCCTGAGGGGGCGACCTTTGGCTTATTACAGCGGTCGGCGGAGGCGGCCCCGTCAAACGGCGACTGGGTGTGGCCCGGTTTGCTGGCGAAGGACCCGTTTACAGCGTCTGACTTTTACGCCGCTCTACTCGGATGCCGAATCGCGGACGACCGGCGCACGCCGTTGTTCGTCGGTGATCTTTTATTGATATCCGGCGGGCGGCCCTGCGCGGCGGTGGCGGCCTTGCCGGGGAGTTCCGCGCGGGTCGCTGGCTGGGTGTGGTTTGTGCGCGTGGCCGAGATTGAGGAAGCGGTGCGCCGCATCCAAAAGGAGGGCGGGAAAATTCTGCGCAAGCCTGGGGTGGATATGATGGGGGGGCGACTGGCGGTGGTTAGCGACCCGTGGGGGGCGGTGTTTGGTTTGATCGAGCCAACCGAACCGGTTTGGCCGTCCACGAAGGTTGTCTCGGCCGCAGGCCGAGCATCCGGCCAATTGAAATATACCTGGCATGACCCCTCCTTTTACCTGCCGTGGTTTGACTCGGCGGCGCTGGTGTTGCCCGAGCCCCGAGTAGCTTGGGCGCGCGCCAATCTGCGTGTAGTTGATCCAGGGCAGGCCGCTAAAGCGGCCGAGGCGCGCCCCTAGCGGATGGGCGCAAAAAAACCGCCCTTGGCGGGGCGGCTTTTAGCTTAGATGTAATCGGGTGCTTTAGGCGCGGCCCATGTAGGAGCCGTCGCCGGTGGAGACCTTGATGAGTTCGCCGACCTTGATGAAAAGGGGCACCTGGACGATGAGGCCGGTCTCCATGGTGGCGGGCTTCTGGACGTTGGAGGCGGTGTCGCCCTTCACGCCGTCGGCGCTCTCGGTAATCTTGAGCACCACGGAGGAGGGAAGGTCGATGGTGAGGGGTTTCTCGTCGACATAGAGGACCTCGACCTTGCCGTTGGCAGTCAGGTAGAATTTGCTCTCGCCGATCAGGGTAGCGGGTAACTCGACGGTCTCGTAAGTCTCCGGGTCCATGAAGGCGAAGGCGTCGCGGTCGGCGTAGGAGAATTCGAGGGTCTTGCGCTCGGTGGGGAGGACCTCGACGGTATCCGTAGAGTTAAAGCGCTGGTCCAGGGATTTGCCGTAGCGCAGGTTGCGCATTTTCATTTGCACGAAGGCGCGCAGATTGCCCGGGGTGCGGTGCATGGTCTCCATCACGAGGTGGGCCTCGCCGTTGAATTTAATGACCTGACCTTTGCGGATGTCGTTGGCTGAAGGCATGAGATGGGAGGGGATTGAAGGGTTAAAAGGTTGAAGGGCTAGCGGTCGCCCTAGCGGGTAGTCAAGGGCGGTGTCTGGCGGCTGGCCAGCTTGACAAGACCCGATCACGCGCAATTTGTCCGCGCATGCTTTTGCTGCATCGCGTAATCGCGCTAGTTTTGCT
>RGVP01000284.1 GCA_010027235.1 bacterium | reverse complement strand
GTGCCGTAGCCGCCCGTCGAGGCCGCACCAGACAGCGGGTTGAACGCAGTGTCGTTGTTGTCGACGTCGGTCACGGTCAGCGAGCCGGTCGAGGTCGGCGCGCCGGCAGTGCCGTTGCTCACACCACCCGCCTCGGTCACCGAGCCGGTCAAGGTGCCGCCAATCGTCGACAGGTCATTCGCACCGTTGATGGTCACCGTCACCACTTGGGCAGTGCCGTCCGCCGCTCTGACAGTAAAAGAGTCGGTCAGGGTCTGACCGACGTTTAACGCCTGAACCGTCGCGTTGGTGTTGTTCAGCGTGTACGTCCATGCACCAGCCGACGTCACCGCGTAAGTGCCGTAGCCGCCCGTCGATGCAGTGGGCGACACTGCGGTAAACGCCGCCACGCCGTCAACGTCAGTCACGGTCAGCGTACCCGTCGACGTCGGCGTGCCAGCGGTGCCATTGCTCACGCCGCTCGCTTCAGTCACCGAGCCGGTCGAGATGCCGGAGATTACCGCGGGCAGATTACCCGAAGTCGTCTCAACACCAAAGTATTTAATAACGGGGTGAACTCTCAAGCCCGCATCAGAAATTTTCGGCACCACATATTTCACGCCGTCGATAGTTATGGAGGCCGACTTCCCAGAGATCGCCGCCGAAGTGAACTTAGCCAGCTTTACGTTCAACGAGTTGATTTGCTTGGCTAAAACCGCTGGATTCGAGCCGTACTTAAACCGGAACGCATCAACCGCACCGCGAATTTCTATGTCTGGATTGTTGGTCGTAAGCAGGCGGGTCGACATTTATTGAATCTCCATCGAGAGAAGGATTAAAACTTTCACCCTGTGTGGAACCAGCATTTGCAGCTTGAAACCACACGCTGGCCGGATCGTACACACGTTATTATGACAATGCAAATCGTGGCAGGTGGTGGTGGCCGCCTCCGTCAGACAACTACTGCGGACACTGTGCCACGTTGGCGCGCCGGTCTCGCGGGCACCCGCGGGGCCAGCCACCCGGTTCGACGTCAGGGTTGCGAACCTTGATGCTCGCAGCGTCTAGCATGCTCGTTCTGCCCGACGTGCGTATCGCCGGGCGGGTCGGGGTCCGGCCACGGCCTGGCGCCGGCAGCCCGGAAACATCGGTCGTGAATAAGGCAACTCGTGCGTACGTAGCGCCAGACACAGTCCCGCAGAAACCACTGGTCGATGTTGGGTGTTTCGAGGTGCGGTGGGCGGTAGGCTCGCAGCAGTTGCCCGAGGTCGGGTAGGACCCCGGCGACGCCACCCCACATGCCAGCCAGGATTAGGTCGCTGTGCGTCCACCAATCCCGCATCACGTGGAACCATGTGCCACTCGCCACCCACTCGCTGACGGCGTGACGCTCGCGCGGACTGACCACCGAGTCGACGTCCCGCACCAGAAAGCGGGCCACGGTGGGATCGTTCGCGACGCCGAATCGCCACGCCAGCTTATCGCGCAGCGGCTGAGCCGATGGCTGCATCACCACCTGCGCGCTGGCAGCACCCAGTTGGTGCAGCAGGGACGCCGGGACGGTCTCGTCGACATAAAATCGAGCCCTCCAGCCCGGGTAGACCGTCGGCATGGCGGCAACATTGTCCAAGGCCCCCTGGCAGTAGCGCGGGGCGTCCCCCCAGAGGGAAAACGCCACGGTGTTCGCCTTGCCGGCGGCGAACTCGGCCGGGGCAACCGTCGGTAGCTGCCAGGCGTCGTCTCGCGCGGGCTGCAGCGCGTCCTTGAGGACCAGCGCGCGGGTGCCCGCCTCGCTCGCGGCATCAAACCGTCCGAGACGGTAGCTCAGGCTCGCCAGCGTGTCGTAGAGCAGCGGGTCGTCTGGCGACAGTGCGAGCGCCTGTTGCAGGATGTCCGACGCTTGCTCGAGCTGTCCGCTCCGGACCCATACCGCCGCGAGGTTGCGCAGCAGCTCTGCGTTTTGCGGATGTTGGGCCCGCGCGCGTTCGAGGAA
>RGVP01000283.1 GCA_010027235.1 bacterium | reverse complement strand
CCCTCGCGCCCACGCCCCCCTCCCCGTCCCCGAAAAACAAGGGCCCGACCACCACCCTCGCCTTCAACGCCGCCACCCTGCTGCAGTTTGAAAAAGAACTCCTTGGGTTCTACGTTTCTGGGCACCCCCTCGATGCCTACGCCGGCTTGATCGAGGCCCTCGACACCTTCCCTGTCGCCGAGCTGCTGGAGCAGGACGACCGCACCGAGTTTCGCCTCTGCGGCATCGCCGGCTCCCTCCAGAAAAAACTGGCTAAAAAGGACAACCGCCCGTGGATGGCGTTCAGCCTCCAGACCCGCCACGCCACCATCGGGCTGAACATGTTCGCCGACGCCTTCGCCGCCCACGGGACCGTTTTGGCCGAAAACGCCCTGATCTGCGTCCTGGGCACCATCATTGTCGGCCAAGAGGGTCCGCGCATCAACGTGAAGGAGGCCTATCCCCTCGCCAGCTACACCCAGTCCCACGTGCGGCGCATCCGCTGGCTGCTCCACCCCCACCATGCCGGGACAAGCGAGTTTCTGCTACTCCTGCGCGAGACCCTCGATCGACACCCGGGCGAAACTCGGATCGACCTTGGTTTTTTATTTGAGGAACGCATCGCCGCCATCGGTGAAGCCAGCTCCGCGCTCGGCTTCCGCTTCCAACCCGACGCCTACAAACCGCTCCGCCGTCACCCCGCCGTCGCCGGCCTCCAAGTGGAGACCAAGCGGCTCGAACTCAAAAACGACCGCAAATGGGGCCCGAAGCGCAACTAAAGCCTGCGCTCGCCTCACCCCGACTGCGCCAGAGCCCGCAACGCCACCCGGTCTAGTTTACCACTCGCGTTAACCGGCCAGCGCTCCGCTGCGACCTCAATATAGCGCTTAGGCCGCTTCGCTACCGCCAAGCCCTCGGCTACCCTCGCTCGCACCTGGACCTCGACGTCGCCAGCCTTCTCCGCCGCAGCGACAAATAACGCCACGACCTCTTCGCCCCACTCCGCATGCGGCACGCCTACCACTGCGACATCCCGCCAGGTAGCGCCCACCCAGTTGCGCAACACCGCCTCGACCTCGGCAGGGTTCACCTTTTCGCCCCCGCTGATGATCAACGCATCCGCTCTACCCAAAATCGTCAGCCGACCCGCCGCATCGATTTTGCCAAGGTCATCCGTGCGCCACGGCCCGTCCGCCTCGGCTCGCGCATCCGGCCAGTAGCCGCGAAACAAACTCGTCCCCGCCACCGTCAAGCGGCCCTCGTCGTCCAACCCGAGTCTGGCGTGAGGCAAGGGCCGCCCCGCCGTCTCGTTTCCGCTCAAAAACTCCTCCGTCGATCCGTAGCAAAGCGCCAGCGGTAAACCCGCCACCCGCGCCCGCTGCGTCAACTCCCTCCCGGCCGGTCCGCCACCGAGAAAGACCACCCGAAATCCCCGCAGCCACGCCTCCGCCTCCGCATCGCCCAGTAACCGCGCAAGCTGGGTCGGCACCAGCGATAGATATAACCCCGCGCTGGGAGGCCGTTGCCGCCCCGCCTCAACCTCCCGCCACTGCGCCGTCCGATAGGTGCCGCCGGTCCACGCAGAGCGCGCCCAAGCCATCAGCCCGCTGACATGCCAGGGCGGCAAAAGCCCAAGTGCAGCCACCCGATCCACTTCAAAAAACTGAGTAAAACCCTCCACCGCCGCCCCAAGCGTAGTCTCGTCATGGCGCGCTAGTTTGAGCGCGCCGGAAGATCCGCCTGTCGGCACACAGAGCCAGCCCTCACGCCCGTCCCAACCCGCTGGACGCCGCACCGCCAGCGCCGCCCACTGCGCGCGTTCGCGTTCCCCCCAACCCGGATCGACCAGAAAATACGCACCGTCACGCTCGACCAGCGCCTCACCGGCAAACTCCCGCAATCCCTCGATTAACCGAGCGCGTTCCATAGTTCCTCCACGTTGATCCGCGCCACATCTTCACGCCGCACAAAAGCCCCCGTCGCCGGGCCGTCCGCCCGCAC
>RGVP01000282.1 GCA_010027235.1 bacterium | reverse complement strand
AGCTCAGTTGGTAGAGCAGCGGACTCTTAATCCGTAGGTCGAAGGTTCGAATCCCTCACAACCCACCAATAAATTCAAGCGCTTAGCCCAGCCCTCGCGGTTAGGCTTTTTGTTTTTGCCTTTCATGTAGCCACCATGTAGCGGCCGGTACAGGGATAACGCCCCGTCGCGGGTGGTGCCAGGGGGGCCGATAGGTCACCCAGACGATGTGCAGTTTGTCCGAATAAATGGACCTCACCCGAGTTGAATTGACCCGGATTGGCTAGACGCCTGCCGGCCCCAAGGTGCGGTGTCTCACGCCACGAACGCCAGATCAGTTGCGTTGATGTTGGCGGTGCTGATACCAACCAGCGTGGCGATCTTGACTGCCGTGGAGGTACTGAAGGAACCCTCGTTGGTGGTGAAGTAGACGTCCACACCTGCGGTGCCAGTGGCGGAACCGACGAACACGATCGCGCCGCGCGCGCCTGCTGCTGTGCCATTGAGGTCGACTCCGGTGCCGTTGGGTGCGGACGTCACGATGTAGAAGTTGCCGTCGGTGTTCGCCGCCGGTCCGCCAGTGACTGCAGCACTTGCACCGCGGACCACAGTTGTTCCCGAAGCAATGCCAAAGTCGGCCGCGGAGAACTGCAACTTGTCCAATGCTGTCGTCGCGGTCCCGAGGTTGATGCCAGTGATGGTGTCAAGACCGAGCGTCGCAACCCGTGCGGTGGTGCCCGCCGTTCCAGTGGCTCCGGCGAAGACGATCACATCTGCCGCGGAGGTGCTCTCCGTAAGGATGATCACGTCATTCCCCAGACCACCCTTGATGGCGTCACTACCCGCTCCACCCACAAGGCTGTCGTTGCCAGCCCCACCGGCGAGCGTGTCCGCGCCGGCGCCACCGGTGATGGAGGCTCCAGTTGCTGCTGCCGTTGCCTTGAAGGCTGCACTCGAGGTAGACGCTGACAGATCCAGCGTGCCTGTCACTGTCGTGAAGGTGACCGTGTTGCCATTGGCAAGACCGGTGAGGTTCACCACATCAGACTGCGTGCTGTTGAAATCAACCACCGTGTCGTTGCCTGCAAGCACGAAGCTGTCAGCACCCAGTCCACCGGCGAGACTGTCATTGCCCGCTCCACCAACAAGACTGTCGTTGCCAGCCCCACCGGTGAGCGTGTCCGCGAGGCCAGAGCCCGTCAACGCGGTGGCCGTCCCGGTATTGGTCACCGCAAAGCCCTTGGAGCCGGTCGTCACAGCAGCGAGGTTCACCGCAAAGCCGTTGGTGCTGAGGTTGGCAGTACCACTATTGGCGGTGGTTGACGTGGCGATCCACTCCGCCGCTACCGTGGCATTCACGGTGGTATTGGCACTCACCACCAACACATCCGCGCCACCATTGCCCAGATCAGTGACCGTGTCGGTGCCAGCGGTGATGTTGAAGCGATCGATGCCACCACCACCCGTGAGGGTGTCGTTACCGACACCACCATCGATGGTGTTCGCACCCGCATTCCCCGTCATGACGTTCTTCAGCGTGTTGCCGGTGCCGGTCGCAGCGGAAGTGCCCAAGGCGATCCAGTTCTCGACGTTGCTGCCCAAGGTGTAACTTGCCAAGGCGGTCTGAACGGTGTCTGTGCCTTCGCCGGTGTTCTCAACGACGATGTCGCCAGTGCTATCGACGATGTAGGTGTCATCGCCGGCACCACCCACCATCGAGTCGTTGCCAGTGCCGCCATCCAAGTTGTCGTTGCCGGCAAGGCCGATCAGCGTGTCGTTGCCTTCCAGACCAGCGATGGAATCGTTACCCGTCGTGCCGGTGAGGCTGTCATTGCCGCTAGAGGCGGCGGGAATCGAGACCGTATTGACGGTGATGGTTCTCGACGCGCTGGTGGCGTTGGCGTTGCCAGCCGCATCGGTGAAGGTGCCTGAAGCAACGCTGATCACACCATTGCTGGTGCTGTTGGCAGCCGGCGTGAAGGTGGCGGTGTAACTAGTGCCG
>RGVP01000281.1 GCA_010027235.1 bacterium | reverse complement strand
CGATCTTGCCGGCTTGTGCCATCCTGGGGGGGAACGAGAAGTGTACGCCCAGGATTTCCCCGGCCTCGCCTGTCGATATCGCGTCGTCGTAGGCTATGTGCTGCTCCAGGCTCGCCAGCTTCTTTAACATGGCGATTCGCTCGCCGACCGCAGTCCTCTCTCGGCGGCCGGTTCCGCCGTCCCGCATCTTCTGCTCGTAGTCGGCAAAGTTTTCCTCGCACTCGCGGCGGGAGTAGATCGCAAATGTCCTCTCCGGGTCGCTGACGATCGGCGACTTGAGGGTTCTCTTTGTGAGTAGCCCCTTCTGGCTCATCCGGCCCGCCTGGGTCCAGTGAACTCCCATGAGGCAAGCGGCCTCCCAGCTACCAAAGTGGAGGATAGGAGAATCGCAAGCGAACCCGAGACACATGGAGGTGCCCCGTGCCGCTGCGAAACTATACGGTAATCGCTGAGTGGAAAGATTCAAACGGCGTTGACGATGCGGACGAAATTCGCGTTCGCGCAGAGTCTGCGGCTGGGGCGATCTTGAGAGCAAGGGAAAAGTGGGCGGCCGAATACGGCGATCGATGGCCGTCATGTCGTCTGGTTGATGTGTTTGTTTTGACCCCCGAAAGGACGCGGGGGCTTGCGTGACCGCATGGAGGTGGTACGTCTTTAGGCGGAGATACCACCTTGTCGCTTCAACGTGTTCTTCTCGATTTGTATGCGCCGCTGACGGGAGTCAGCCAGCGCACCGTGACGCTCTACTCGTACACCCTGCGGGCCTGGGGCGAGTTCCTTGGTCGGCCGCCAGAGACGGCGGACCTCGACGAGCTGTGTGTAGCGCAGTTCCTGGCACACAGAGTCCGCACGATGGCCGCGGCGACCGCCGCCAAGGACCGCGCACAGATTCGTGCGATCTGGGAGTGGTGCGCCCGCCGAAAACTTTGCGACACATGGCCCTCGCTCCCAAAGATCGTCGTCCCCGAGCGCGTGCCGGAGGCGTGGCTGACAGACGAGATGCGTGCGATCCTGTCGTCCGCGGCCGAAGAGAAGGGCGTCATAGGTGGGTTCCCGGCGGCGGACGTGCTGCGGGCGATCCTGCTTTTGTGCTACGACACCGGAGAGCGGATTTCGTCGGTCGTCAGCCTCCGATCATCGGACGTGCGCGGATGCACCGTGGTTTTCCGTGCCGAGGCCAGAAAAGGGCGACGCCGAGATATCATGCGCGAGATCAGCGTCGAGTGCGCCGACGCCCTGCTGGCGGTCCGCCGCGGCCCCGATGAGGCGGCGATCCCTTGGGATCGGCACCACACATGCCTGTGGCGGCGACTCAAGACTATCCTGGGCCGCGCGGGCTTGCCGTCAGACCGGCGATGCAAGTTCCACCGCATACGCCGGACGACCGCCAGCTACTACGAGGCTGCGGGCGGCTCCGCGCAGCGGTTGCTTGACCACTCAAGCCCAGCGGTGACCAGGAAGTACCTTGACCCCCGCATCGTGCCGCCGGGTCAGCCGGCCCCAAGCGTTCTGCCGAGGGTGGTCTAGCAGCCCTGAACCCACGTTGCCGTCTCCTCGTCCAGCACGAATCCATCTCCGGGGCAGGGCGGAACGAAAGCGTCGATTTCGCCCATGTAGGTGTAGCCGATGCCGGCGTAATTGCCCCGATATCCCGGTGAGCCGTCAGGCCGCTTGCCGGCCAGCGTGTTGTACGAGGTTCGTTTGCAACGCAACCCACGCACCTCTGCGTAGTGCAATTCCCAATCGACGCCCTCGTTCTCGTCGCGACCGACGATCACCTCGACGACGACGTTTTGCTCGTCAAGAAATGCGTAGTGTGCCATGACTAGCTCCAGACGACTGTGCCGGTCCCTGCGGTGATCTGGATGACCGTGTCTGTGCCGACCGCTGTCCTTGTGTACGTCAGGCCAGCCGACAGCGTGATCTGGGCCTGCGCTGCGTTCCACCGGACAATGACGACACCCGAAGCTCCAGAGGCCGCCGAGCCGCCTGCACTTGGCGCGCCGCCA